>JBKKAT010000717.1:0-3681 GCA_046714535.1 Acidobacteriota bacterium
CCTGTTTCATTCTTTTTGATGACTCTACCAACCCGATTCCATCCCAGATCTCAAACGGACCATGGCTCCAGCCAAAACCCCACTTCATGGAATTGTCGATGTTTAGAATGTCATCGGAGATTTCGGGGATTCTGTTTGCAGCATAAGTAAGAAACGCAGAAATCGTTTTCCACAGGAACGAACCGGCTTTATCTTTTCCCCGGATTAGATTAGAAATTCGTTCGATCGGATTCTCGATCGGCTTGACCATTTCTACAGAAGGAAACACAGCCTTTTTCTGCGGCCGGTATTCCATCGTTTGATAATCAAGAGCCTGGATTTCCTTTCCTTGTTTCTTGTAGAAACCCTGGCCGGTTTTATTCCCATACCATTTCCGTTCCAGAATTTGTTCCAGAAAACCGGGCAACTGGAAAATCTCACGCTCTTCATCTTCCGGAACGTTTTGATACAGATTCCTGGCAACCAGACCCAGCACATCGATTCCGACAAGATCGAACAACCGGAAAGTCGCCGTTTTCGGTCTCCCCACGACAGAGCCGGTCAGTGCATCCACCTCTTCAATCGAGAGCTGTTCTTCCTGCATAACCTTCAGCGTATAAAGCGCGCCGAAAGTTGCGAGCCGGTTGGAGATAAAATTCGGAGTGTCTTTTGCGTAAACAATACCTTTTCCGAGAAACCGGTCTCCGAAATCCGCAAGCGCATTCAAATATTCTTCACCCGTTTCTTTAGTAGGAATGAGTTCGAGGAGTTTCAAATAACGTGGTGGATTGAAGAAATGCGTTCCAAACCATCTCTTTTTGAATTCCTGAGGCATCTCAGAAGCGATGGTGGTGAGCGGAATTCCGGAAGTATTGGAAGTCACGATGGAATCCTTGCGAAGATGAGGCTCGATCGCCCGGAGCAATTCTCTCTTTGTGTCGAGATTTTCAATCACGGCTTCGAGCACCCAATCCGCTTCCTTCAACCGGGGGAAGTGAGCTCCGAAATCAAGCGGCTCAATCAGAGAGATCAATGACGGATCAAACAGCGGCGCAGGATCCATCTTTTTCAAGCGTTCGAGCGATGCTTGAGCCAGACCGGGAAGATCAAACAACAAACATGGAATAGAGGCGTTCGCAAAATGAGCAGCTATTTGCGAACCCATCGTGCCGGCACCCAGCACAGCAACTTTTTTTATCATAGTATCCAGTGACTGGTGACTAGTGATCAGTAAAACCGGAGCCGAACTGGCCACTGGTCACTGTGCACTTGTCACCTTCCGAAGAAATGCGTTAATGCCCGCGAGAGCAACCTGTTCATCTTGTTCCGGACTTCCCGAGCTGCATCCGGCAGCGCCGATGCATTCCCCGTTGACGACGATCGGCACTCCCCCTCCGAAAATCACAAAACGGCCCTGGTTACTCGCATGAATCCCGAAGGCCGGACCATCCGGAGCCCCGACCGCCTTGTAGTCACGTGTGGGTTTGCGCGTCCCGGCTGCGGTAAAAGCTTTGTCGATTGCGATCTGAATGCTGGTAATCTTTGCCTGGTCCATACGATGAAAACCGAGCAAATGACCTCCCGCGTCCACCACCGCAATGTCCATGTCGACTCCGATTTTACGCGCTTCCTCTTCGGCAGCAGCCAGAATGACCTTTACATCGTCCAGCTCCAGTTTCGGTATGTTTCGCATTTCAACTCTTCAACGGCAAGTGTCGTACTACGGCAGTAGTATTATGCGTTCCCACTTCCACCGTTTCCCCTTCCCTGGCGAACTCTCGCCGGATGTAACCAATCGCGAAGGGTTCCCGAAGAAGCAAGGATTGCGTCGCGCTTGTGATTCTGCCCACTTCTTTGCTGTCTCGAAACACTTTCTCTCCGGCGTTCGCGGGGGCCGATAGCAGGAAACCCATCAGATGCCTGTTGACGTGTCCCTGGGCATCAATGCGCGCCATTGTTTCCTGTCCCAGGTAACAACCCTTTTGAAAATCCAGGACCTCTTTCAATCCGCTCTCCTGCGGGAAATTCGATTCGTCCATATCCCGGTGCATCAACGGAAGGCCGGACTCGATCCGGAACACCTCAAATGCTTTGCTCCCGATCCAGGGACCTTCCAGAAACGGGAGAATGGTGGCACCCGCGGAAACCGGCGCAAGCAGGGCATAACCGGCCGGCAGCCGTATCAGATTCGCGTTTGATCCTGCTATATCTATAGTACGATGGTTATAGGACGACTCGGGTAAATCTTCCAATCCTTTTGCGGCCAACAGGGAGCCGGCCTGAGGCCCCAGGACCTGAATCATAGCGAATTCGGGAGTCACATCCTGCATCTTTACATCTTCGCTCATGATGTAACGGTCCAGACCCATCATCAATTTTTCCAAAAGATAGTGCTGGAAAACGAGAAGGACATAATCCGGGAAAGCGTAAACCTTCATGTCGCACTGGATGTGTCCTTTGACATCCAGGAATAGAGCATAAGTGCCTTTACCCGTTTCCAGAGTTTTGATTTCACTGGTGAGCATTCCATTGAGAAAACGAAGCCGATCCCTGCCGGTAATACGCACTTTTCCAAAATGGCTCACATCTCGCAGACCCGCATCTTTTCGGATATGCCAGTATTCCTGTTCAGGATCTCCGTAATGTGAAGGGATTTCCAAACCGAAATAATCTTCGAAAACGGCACCTTTTTGTTGATGCCAATCATATGTAGGAATTCGCATCAAATTCACCAAGTCAGTGATCTTCCACCATCGAGAATAATCGTTTGGCCGGTAATATAATCCACATCCGCCAGCAAAAAATCAACCGTGCGCAAAAACTCATCGATACTGCAGAGCCTGCCGGCTGGAATCTTACTTATAATCTTTTCCTGCAACTGGTGCGGCATGTTCTCAGGAAACAAAATAGAACCGGGGGCAATCGCATTCACCTGAACTTCAGGCGCAAGCACTCTGGCAAGGGCCCGCGTGAACGCAACAACTCCCGACCTTGCAATGCTATAAGGAAGATAGTTCAAGTATGCACGTTCTGCAGCAATATCAGTGAGGTTGATGATTTTTCCAAAACCGTTCGCTTTCATTTGCCTGCCGAAAAAATGCGCAAGGAAGAATGGCACTTTCAGGTTTACCGACAGGTCATGGTCCCACAGCTCCTCCCCTATATCCTCCCAGTCGGAAAGAGAAAAAGAGGATGCATTATTCACAAGGATGTCCACGAAACCGATTTCTTCTTTCAGTCTGTTCTGTAAGTTTTTGATGGAAATCTTTGAGAAATCTGCTTGAAACAACCTGCATCCGATTTCTGTTTGAAGAGATTTCGCTTCCGATTCGGAGTGATTGTAATGAACAACGATGTTGCAACCGGCTTTGCGCAGGTGAATCGCGAGCTCGCGTCCCAAACGACGCGCGCTGCCGGTAATCAGAGCTGTTTTGCCGGCCAGATTCATATTTTTTTTATTACAACGGAGTCACAGAGACCACGGAGCAATACAATTAAGATTCCTTACTCCGTGGTGAATTTAAGTCCATGATTAGTTGATTTGCCTTTTTAGACCTTCCAGCGCATCGGCTGCCAACCCGTAATCGGGAGCGATCGTCAACGCCTTTTCAAATTCTTGTTGTGCCCATTTCAGCATTCCCTGGTGAGCATAAACCCGGCCGAGATTGTAGTGCGGATAATGGTAGGACTCGTACCTTTTCG
>JBKKAT010000718.1:0-3387 GCA_046714535.1 Acidobacteriota bacterium
GAATCACACTGATCCGGTGCGTCTTGTATTCAGCAATCCTGCAGAAGCGCTTCTTTCAAAAATTGAAGAAGTACAAATCACAGATAGCAAACCGGGCGCCGTAGAATCGAAAAACATTACGGAAGAGCAGGAACAGCCGGCTTTACCACAAGCTGAACCGGAATCTCCGCAACCTGAGGAGAGCGTTCCTCCCCCTCCTCCAACTGCGCCCGCTCCGCCCGCCGCGGAAGTTGCAGCTCCGAGCGGTCCGGTTCCCGCGAAAAAAGGAATGAGCGGAACAACGATTGGGTTGCTCATCGGCGGAGCTTTCCTTTTATTGTTCGCGGTTGTGGCAATCCTGCTCTTGTTTTATACGGGGCAACACACGATTTCCGAACAAATAGCGAAGCCTGAAAAAGGAGTTCCCGGAGACATCGTCGTAATTTCGAATGAGAATCTCGATGCTGAACAAATCAAGACCGTCGTCATATCAGGCAAAGAAGCGCCCATTCTGGAAAAAAAGAAAAATGAGATCCACTTAAAGGTCCCGGTGTTTCCCAATGTGCCTCCCGGTAGGCAGCAAACGGAAATCGTAATGGAAGGAGAGAAAGGGACGATCGCAAAAGCTCCTTTCGTGCTGGTTCTTCTCCCGGAAATCAACCGGATCGATCCGGTGTCGGGCCGGTCTGGAAGTGTAGTAAATCTCGAAACGAGCGGTGAGACCGAAAACGTCGAAATTTATTTTGGGGCGTATAAAGCGCCTGTGGTTTCGCAAAATCGAAGACAGCTCACAGTGTCTGTTCCAGCAATGAGCGAAAATGTCCCGGAGAACGGACTCAAATTGCCCGTAACTCTTGCGATGGAGGGAAGCCGGGGCAAAGAAGGGAAAGAATTCTTGATTCTCCCCGGCATGCGAATTGAGTCCTTGAGCCCCAATTCTGCAAATGCCGGCGCAGAGGTTCGCATTCTGATGAATGAAGTTCCGGCCGGCGTTTCCGTGTATTTCGATAACAAGCAGGCGCCGATCAAAACAACAACCGCAAACGAAATCGTCGTGACAGTCCCTGCGTTGGGAGAAACGATTCCCGAAGGAGGACGAATCATTCCCGTTCAAGTGCGGGTGAATGATGTGGCGATGGGACAGAAATTGGATTTTACATTGCTTCCGGAATCGATCGAGAGCTTCCAACTCGTTTTTGGTGCGAGGCCTTACTCCGACGCTTTGGGTTTCAATGAATATTCAGTCGGAACGAACATCGGAACTTTTTTGGTTATTGTTGGCAAAGATGAATATGCAAGCAGCAGTGCCCGCGCAGAAGTAATTGCCAGAAACTTAAATGACAAGATTCCGTTTTTTCGCCAGAACGCAGCGGCCCGAATTTCCTTAGAAAGAGTAGAAGGAAACTATTCAATTTTCGCCGATTCGAATGCATCGGGACAACGTGAACTTCTGCTCCATGTGATGCCGGAAGATGCGCTGGCGTATAGCAAAATAACACAACGCCCGGTAACCGTTGATGCGCTGGCCGAGTGGTGGCGAATGCTCATTGATTCGTATTACAAAGTTTTTATTCAGGTTCAAAGTCCTTCCAGCACCGGTATTCTGGGCGCGGGCGGATCGGTTCTCCAGCAAATTTACAATTTCTATTCGGTGAAGGACCCGAAGGGAGGCAAGTACTACAAGAAAGATTTTCTGGAAACTCTGCCTTCAGATCAGCGCAACAGGCTGATCGCTTTAAGCATGTCTCCCCCTCGGAGAATTTCCAGTGTGAACGGGAAGTGGCGCGGAAAAATGTCAAACAAACTTTATTCCAATATCTCAGATCCTGATCTTGAATTGGTCTTAACCTTGCGTCAAAGCGGTGATGGAACCATTTCCGGAACGGCTGAAGTCAATTGGAAAGTTGGTATGGGCAGAACAGAAGGGGGATTTGAAAACGTTGCATACAAAAAATTGGGCACCTTTTCACTGTCAGGATTGTATCGAAAATCACAAGCGTATCCTTTAGAGTTTACGTTTGTGGAAAAAGATTCGCGCAGATTAAACTTTGTGGGAAGAGTGGATGGAGAAGCTCTAGCCGGCAATTTTGAAGTAAGCTCCACCGGTGAAGAAGGAAGCTGGAGCGTGCGTCTGAGAAACTAACCTTTATCTCCCTTCTTACAGTTTTTGCGCCTTTGCGTTAAAGTTTCAATATGAAAGCAAGACTCGTTCTTACTTCCAAAGATCGTCAAACGGTTCAAGAAGTGCCCTTTGACCGTCCCAGTATCACCATTGGAAGGAAGCCCGGGAATGATTTGTCCTTCAACAGGCCTGAGATTTCCGGAAGCCATGCAGCGTTTCTCTTTGAGAACAATGAATACTTTGTGATGGATCTGGGAAGCACAAACGGGACCTTATTAAATGGCGCGCAACTCGTGGCAAGAGAAAAGTACGCTCTTCAAGATAAAGATCTGGTCACAGTCAATCCCTACAATATTCAATTCATTGTAGAAGACGAATCGATGGACACGATGATTGAAGTGTCGGCGCAACCTCCTGCACAGAAGAAAATGCGATCCGGAACGGCGCCTGACCTTGCAGGATCCAAAATTGGCACAGGAACAGATGAACAGGTAAAGGAGCAACCAAAACAACCCGCTCCCATTCCGGAGGAGCCGGCCGAAGAATTGCCTCCTGTTGAACCACCCAAACCGGAACCTGCACCGGTTCCGCCTCCGCCGCGACCACCCATCGTTATTCCAGAAGGAAAAACTTCTTCTGCTCTTACGGATTACCTCTGGTTAGGGATCGGCGCGCTTCTCGTATTGGCTGCAATCGGCTTGATCGTTCTAGTCTTCACAGCCTAGTTTTTTTTCGTTTTTATTTTTAATTTTTAGTTTTTAGTTTTTAATTTTGTTACTCTTCTTCCCAGTTTATATCCTGCTCGTAGCACGAGTGGCAGTCCTCAAACTCGTCCCCTCTTTCAAAATACTGGTAGTGGCCGCAGTTATCGCACACATAGTGTCCGGTTTCCCGAACTTTATCGCCGATTTTGGTCTTAGAATCTTTCTCCATAAACGCCTGTCTATAAAAAGTTTAACATGTAACAAGGTTGGGTGATAAAAGTTTGACAGGTCATTGTCTGTGTGTTATTTTTTGATTGCCTCATCTTCCTATTCAATTGTCTGAATGACGCATTCCCTCAAAATGTTCTATGGGCAGCGCTTACAGGCCATGGATATATAATGGATGTGGCTTTTTCGGGGCGTAGCGCAGCCTGGCAGCGCACCTGCCTTGGGCGCAGGGGGTCGGAGGTTCAAATCCTCTCGCCCCGACTAGAAACAGTGCTGAGTGCAAAGTGCCGAGTGCTGAGTTAAAACCTCATGGATTCATACTCAGGACTCAGCACTTTGTACTCAGCACTAGTT
>JBKKAT010000719.1:0-2825 GCA_046714535.1 Acidobacteriota bacterium
AACTTCATTTCTGAGGGCCGGATTGATACCCGCACTTCCCCAAGGGTGGAGTTGCATTTTCGTTGTTCCGGGAGATTCACCATTTCTGAATCTCGGACAGGCACTTGCGCCTGAGCTGTCCGGCGATACCGAAGCTATGCAAAGAATGCTGAGCTTGGAAGATCCCAAAAACGCTGAATGGCTATTCAGCCGATGGAGAAACAGACATTCCGAGGCTTTGTTGATCGTGGACCGGTTCGAAGAACTATTTACTCTGAACACTCAGGAAATCCAGCAGCGTTTTGCCGATCTTATTGCTGGGGCTACGTTGGAACCTGACATTCACGTGCTTCTTTCTATGAGAGATGACTTTCTGTTGCGGTGTCACGATCATCCATCACTTGCACCGATCTTTTCAGAGTTAACTCCCATGGGAGCGCTTGCTGGTCCGGCTTTGCGCCGCGCTCTGGCGCAACCCGCATTGAAGTGCGGCTATCGATTTGAGGATGATACTTTGATCGACGACATCCTTGCCGATGTAGAAAAGGAGCGTGGCGCGCTTCCACTGATGGCTTTCGCAGCTTCGCGATTGTGGGAAAAGCGTGACAGACAGAAGGGGCAACTAACCCGACAAGCCTACCGGGAAGTTGGGGGCGTTGCGGGTGCACTGGCGCAACACGCGGAGCAAACAATGGAACGAATCGGTCCCGAAAGGCAGCCGATGGTCCGGGAGATTTTCCGAAATCTCATCACCGCAGAAAACACAAGAGCAGCGCGCGATGTTGACGATTTGCTGTCGGTTTTTCCTGACAAGCAGCTGTCAGAAGAAGTCCTTCGGGCGTTAATCGATGCACGCCTTCTCACTTCATTCGAAGCGCCTGCAGCAGTGGAAGGATCCAACTCGAAACACCGCATTGAAATTATTCACGAATCGCTTCTTTCTGCCTGGCCCCGATTAGTTCGATGGCAAACCCAGGATGCCGATAGCGCTCAACTTCGTGATCAACTGCGACAGGCAGCTCAGCTGTGGGAACAACGAAATCGCTCGGAAGACCTGCTCTGGACAGGCACCGCCTACCTGGATTTTGAGGCCTGGCGACAACGATACGCCGGCGGTTTGTCAGCGACAGAAGAAGCTTTTGCTACCGCTATGACGCACAAGATGACAAGGAACCGAAGGCAGAAACAAATGCTTGTTGCTACTACGTTTGTAGTATTAATTGCCGTACTGATTCTGATCAGCATTTTCTGGCGTAATGCAAGTAATTCACGTGACGAAGCGGTGGCTGAGGCGAAACGCGCCGAAGCGGCACAAATTTTAGCGCTCGGCCGCTCGATTCAAAATGCTGACCCAACAACAAAGCTCGCTTACGCAATCTCGAGCCTTGAATCAGCAGATAGTTCGCAGGGACGCCATTTCGCTCTTCAAGCCATTGCGGAAGGCCCGCTTGCTCAGGTGATCCGAGTTCCGGGCGTCGTCTCGATGGAGCTCAGTCCCGATCACAAATCGATGGCGGTAGGAGACCGTAATGGCCAGGTGCAACTGATGAGGCCTGATACAACCGAGAAGATAACTGTGCAAGCATCATTCCAACCAGGCAATTACATACTGTGGAATTCGCAATTCTCTCCGGACGGAAAATATTTGATCTGGACCTGGCGTGAGAATCCTTCAATTGTGAAGGTCTGGTCCTTATCAGAACGCAGAGTTATTCGATCTTTTGAATTCGAAGGACTTACTATGTGTCAGGTGCGTGGAGGTACGGCATTCTTTATTACTGATCCTGCGAGAAAATCTGAATCCATTGTACGAATCTGGAAATTTGATCAGGGTGAGCCTCAGACGATTGGACGGTTTCCTTTCTATCGCATCGATTGGACGCAGGTTGATATCGACCCGCTCGGAAAGTGGTTAGCGTACAGTAAAGCCAAGTCGGTGTATGTTGCCTCTTTGGACCCGCGCAGTGCAGGTGTTGATACTCTGATTGGAAGTCATTCCGTAGACATAAATAGCGTCAAGTTTCATCCACAGAATCCCTTGCTTGCATCCCGGGATTCTTCCGGAGAAATTCGTATGTGGAATTTCGCGAATAGTTCATTAATGCTGCATCGAACGATCGCGGGCGGCGATGGCGATCTCTCTTTCGATCCGGAGGGACGATTTTTGTTAACAGGAGCTTTGCGGTGGGATCTAAAGGAGCCTGATTCCGATCCTGAAACCTTTCGCGCAGCTGATGGCTCAAGGCGCTTCGTCTTTCATTCTAAAGAGGACTGGATGGCGTCTTCCGGACCACTGACGCTCCAGTTCTTCCCATCTGCTCGCACTTATCCTTACAGATATACGGTTCCTAATGGCGGGGCAGCCATTGTTCGATTCACACCTGATGGCAAATCACTGATTGGCGGTTTCTTCAGCAGTGGGCTTCGCATCTGGAATATGCCTGGCGAACAGCAATCGCGGGTCCGCGCTATGTCGCCCTCCGGGCTCCTGAACGAAACCTTGGATCTGTCACCTGATGGGCAACACATTGCGATACCGGAAAATGGAATTCATATAATCTCGACAGCTGATGGACAAGAAGTTTCATTAAAGGGAAAGCTTCCGGACAATTTCTATAGTTTGGCGGCCTATTCACCAGACGGCAGATCGATTGCTGCAGCTGCAGCTGGAGTTGGATGGATCGAATTGTTCGATCTCAACACAAAAACATCGACTGTGATCGAGCAAAGTCGCGGTAAACACTTTTCCGCGCTGCAATACGGCAAAGATAACAAGCTTTTTGCTGGAAGTGAGGGAAGTCTTTATCAATGGAGTCAGGATTCCCGCTCCTTAACAGTGCTGGTCA
>JBKKAT010000720.1:0-5086 GCA_046714535.1 Acidobacteriota bacterium
GGTTATTTCCCGGAAAGCGGAAGTTTGCTATTCGCCATAAATCCATCTTTTGGGCAGGTGAAGCTCAAAATAAACGGTATCAATACACGAATGATCTCGTTAAGCGCTCCGGTTTCTGGGATAGAAACCATTGATCTAAACCAGTATCTGCCCAAAACAAACAGATCCTATTTTCCTTTTCTCATTGAATATTTCAGCGTCTTCTTCATCGCTTTGCTGTTGATTCTAACCATTTTGCTGTCGCTTCATCCTGTCTACTCAAAGCTGGACAGAAGATTCTTCCCTCGTGGGAGTGCTTACATCCTTGCACGCAATGTCATCGCATCAACTTTAAGAGAAAGACTTTTACTGCTCTGTGCCGTACTCGTGTTTGGTTGCTTTGTTCTGGCTTTTTTTCCGGGAGTTTTAAACCTTGATTCCTACTGGCAATATTTTCAAGCCGTAACTTTCCAATTCAACGACTGGCATCCACCAGCGATGGCGCTGGTCTGGAATGTAACAAACCGGATAATTCCGGGGTCCGGTGGGCTGTTCCTGTTGCACTTGCTGATGGCGGTATATGCTCTGTACCTCCTATCAAAGGTTGCGCATTTACGCGGCAAGAAATTCTTTTTTCTTCCAATGTTTGCGATCTTTTTGCCTTTCGTTTCCTGCTTCTTATTCAACATTATTAAAGATGTCTCCATGGCTGTTTCACTGCTGCTGGCTTTTTCGGTGTGGTATTTTGCAAAGATCAACGGCGGGCTGAACCTCGTGCGTGCGTTGTTTATTTGTGTTCTTGTTTTTTATGGTTGCTCAGTAAGAATCAATGCTCTGCCGGCGGTTTTGCCATTAGTTTTTCTTTTCCTTTCGGACTACAGGATAAAAGCAGTCTGGTTATCTGTTCTTTTCGGTTTGCTGTTCTTTGCTGGGAATCACATTCTTGTCTACCGGATTTTGCAAACTCAACCTCGATACATCTCGCAGGCAGTGATGGCTCATGATTTGATGGGTCTGTATGCTTTAACTGGAAACAACTATTTTCCGGTCGACTATATGACGCGCGAAAGGTTGAACCGGATCATGCAAAGTTTTGATCACAGAAGTCTTGACCCGACAACTTTCGGACAGGACAACTTTTTAACGATGCGTCCTTCAATATTTCAGACCCTACGCAAACAATGGGTTCAGGCGATTCTCGCTAATCCCGCGGCTTATCTCACGCACAGGTGGTGGTTATTCAAGAGTTTTCTCACGAATCCCGTTTATGCAATCCAGCCGGTGAGCAAGCCACCAAGAGAAGGAGCACGTGGCTGGCCAAGGGGACTGACCAAAGAAACGGCTTTGGGGCGTTTTCACACTCAATATGTATTTTGGACGCGGAATCACTGCAAATTCATTTATGCAGCGGCAACCTACCTCGTCATTTCCGTTCTCTTGTTTGTATTTTCAATACGCCAAAAGATTTTCACGGCTGCTGCGCTCAGTTCTTCCTCTCTTCTGTATATGGCGCCTCACTTCTTTTTTGCGCCTACTGCCAATTTTCGATATTCTTACTGGCCCATCTTTGCTACTCTACTTTGTATTTACGTTATCTGGATCGAGAAATACGGCGTTTCCCTCAGCAATGAATAACGAAGCAGAAGTTTTCGGGATACCTGAGCTTCATCAAAATTTTAGAACCTGGTTTGGAAAACAGATCAAATCCAAACGAAAGATTTTGGTGTTCTCCTTTGTCGCAGCGGGGATTGTCGCGACGCTTACAACTGATTTGTCGCCCCGGTTCCTTACTAAGATCACCGTGATCGCAACGGGACGGAAAACTTCGGAGCAGGCAAAGGCCGCGGTCATATGGATCAAAAATCCCAACATCGAGGAGCTGAGGGAGAAAAAAATTGAAATTCGAAAATCAACAGGGTGGATGGAGTGGGATGGAATTTTTATTTCCAATCGAGATCAACCTGCTGAAATAAAACTGGAAGGATATTTTCCGCGAGATCAAGTGTTCCAGTTTATCCGGACACGCCATTCGGGAGAAGCAAGATTCGAGGTCAATGGGCGAATAACAACTCTCGACTTATATGCGGAAAAGCCCTCGCTTGTAACGATACCTCTGGACAAATACATATCGGAGCACGACAGTTCAGCAATCCAGGTTCTCATCCCTTATGGCGTTGCTTTAGTCAAATTTTCTTTGTTGTTCCTGTTTTTGGCAATAGCTTTACATCCCATTTACAGCAAGCTGCCTGCGCCACAGGTTTCCTCCATCAAGCTCAACATCAGCAAACCTCCGCGCGGCGCCATCTATTTAATGGCTCTTTCTATCGCTGTTTTCTTGTTGTTGATGGCCGCCTTTTATCCCGGAGCAATGGCTTCTGATGCCTACCAACAGTATATGGAAGCCGTGTTGTTCCGGTTCGATGATTGGCATCCCCCCATCATGGCGCTTTTGTGGGCCTTCACAAACAAGATTGTTTCAGGGGCAGCAGGAATGTTCCTCTTGCATCTCATCATGGGCACTGGATCTTTTTACCTTCTTTCGCGCGTCGCTTTGGCGAAAGGGAAAAAACTCTATTTTTTGCCGATGTTCGCAGTTTTTCTTCCGTTCGTTTCCTGTTTGATTTTCAACATCATCAAAGATGTTGCGTGCGCGGTCTCTTTGCTTTTCGCTTTTTCCCTCTGGTATTTTTGGGTATCGTTCGGGAAATTGACCAAACCGAAATTATTGCTGATCCTCGTAATTCTTTTTTATGGCTCGTCCGTTCGGTTGAACGCTTTACCGGCAGCCATCCCTTTGCTTTTTCTTTTTGTGAAGGATTTTACTTCTACGAAGAAAGCGATTGCATTTGCCTTTTTACTCGGGTTGTTGTTTCAGGCAGGCAATGATCTTCTTTCTTATCGCATTCTCAATGCAAAAAAGATTTATACGATTCAAGCCGTCATCAGCCATAACTTGATGGGGATTTATCGATTCACCGGTAAGAATTATTTCCCTCCTGGTTACCTGAAACAGGACCATTTAGATTCTTTAATGAAAAGATACGATCCTATTAGCCTCGATCCATCCACATGGGTAAAAGATGCCTACATGACCACCGATCCGCGAATCATTTCGGAACTGAAAGAGGCCTGGATTTCCGCCATTTTGAAAGAGCCGGCGGCCTATCTGAATCACCGCTGGATTCTGTTCAAAAGCTTTTTGAAAGATGTGGTTTACATCATCCAGCAGATCAGTTATCCGGAGCCGGAGTTTCTCCCTCAACGGGCGCATCCGCTTCTGCAGGAAACTTCACTGGGAAAGTTGAATACCCGTGCCGTGTTTTGGATGTACCACCACGCCAGGTTTGTTTATCAGGCTATCACTTATCTGCTCGCTTCTGTCGCCCTTCTTGGGATCGCTGTGTACCGCAAAAGCCTTCCTGCAATCGCTCTCAACCTTTCTTCATTATTCTATTTTGCTCCGTACTTTTTTGTTGCTCCAGCTGCTAATTACCGCTACGTTTACTGGTGCATGCTGACGGTGCTTGTTTCGATTACTGTGTTGTGGATTGAGACATCCGGACACGGAGACCCGAAGACACTTGACGCGCAGACGCTTACCGCGTAGCGATGTTTTCTCCATGTTATAATGACCCGCATTGCTTATGGATTTAGCAATCGATTTAAACTCCTGCCAGGTTTACGGCAACCTGAAATTTGAAACTGAGTCTCACGCGGCCAGTTCGATTCTGTTGAACTGTCCGCGATGTGATCTCTTCTTTGTCTCCGCAACTGCTCATCCCGCTACGACCGGGACTAGAAATTCCTATGCTGGATTGGCCGAAGTCTATTTGAAGGAATTGCTTTTGGTGGTTCCAGCGAAAGGCAGGATGCTGCTGGTAGGGAATCATATCGTTGAATTTGCTGAGCTTGCCGCAAAGAGGGGGTTTAACGTCGATCGAATAGAGACTTCTTCCATCGAATTCCAGCCTTCGGAAGAGACCAGGCAATATGATCTCGTTGTTCTTTTAAATGCTCTTGAATATTCTGTGAATCTCAATCAGTTAGTTCAGCAGATCAGAAAAAATCTGATTCCTCAAGGGGTTCTTTTTCTTGTGACTCCTACCACAGATGATGGAAACCAGTCCCGTGTGAAACTGCGAAACGATCTCGATAACTCCCGGCATTACTTTTTTTTCAACAGGCAAAATCTTCATTCGCTTCTTTTGAAGTCGGGGTTTAGCAACGTTTTGACCTTTACGGAAAATCATAGAGACGGATTGCTGCAGACCATGACCACCATTTGCCGGAAAGGAGAAATGCCGCGGGAAAGACAAAAAGTTTCGGTGATTGTTCCCGTCTTCAATGAAAAAGCCACTTTTACACGCATGATGGAAGGACTTCTCAAAAAAGACCTGGCTAATGCAGACAAAGAAATCATCATTGTGGAAAGTAATTCCAATGATGGAACGAGAGAAGAAGTGCGTAAGTTTGAGCAGCGTCCGAATGTCCGCGTTTTATATGAGGAAAGACCTCAGGGAAAAGGGCATGCTGTCCGGGCTGGAATTCAGGAAGCTACGGGAGATATTATCCTGATTCAGGATGCCGATCTGGAATATGACGTGAATGACTATGATGAACTGCTCACCCCTTTGTTGCGATATGAGCGGATGTTTGTACTCGGATCGCGGCATACAGGAAACTGGAAAATGCGTAAATTTGGTTCAAAAAAGACGTTGTCAGCCTATGTAAATTTCGGACACATCCTGTTTACTTCTTTGATTAATATTCTTCACGGATGCAACCTCAGAGATCCGTTCACGATGTACAAGGTTTTCGGCAAGGATTGCTTGAATGGTTTGACTTTGGAATCTGATGGTTTTGATCTCGACTGGGAAATTGTGATCAAACTGCTTAGAAAGAAATACCTGCCTCTTGAAATTCCCGTTGCTTACAAGTCCAGATCGTTCACAGAAGGAAAGAAGATTCATCTCCTGAAGGATCCGCTTCGCGGATTGCGGGCCCTTGCCAAATATCGCTTCTCCAAATTCCGCCTGAATCCAAACCTCTAGCAGGGTAGCGCAGGCATCTTGCACGCATAGAGGATCGCGGACTTCCAGTCCTCAGG
>JBKKAT010000721.1:0-3868 GCA_046714535.1 Acidobacteriota bacterium
CTATTGGAGGCCTGACGTACGCGGTTTGATCACAGGTTTATCGCGCTTCAATACCGCCGCGCATCTCGCCCGAGCGACTCTTGAAGCAATCTGTTATCAAACAAAAGAAGTTCTGGATGCAATGAAAAAAGATACACAGCAGGAAATTTCAGTGTTGAAAGTGGATGGCGGACCCACAGCAAACAGCACACTCATGCAAATGCAAGCCGACATCCTGGGAATTCCCGTTATCAAACCAGTGGTTTCTGAAACAACCGCTTTGGGCGCCGCCTATGCTGCAGGACTTTCCGCCGGAATGTGGTCCGATTCTGATGAACTCCGCTCTCACGCACAGATCGACCGGCAATGGGATCCTCAATGGTCTGAAGATCAGCGGGACCAAGGTTACCGCGGGTGGCAAAACGCAATCCGCCAGGTTCTTCACTAATAAAAGGATGTTCGCACTCAGAAAAATTATTTCGACTCTGCTGCTGCCATTAAACCTTTGTCTTGCTTTGCTGCTTTTCGGAGCGTTGCTGCTTCTCCTTACCAGGAAGAAAAAGATCGGGAAAATGTTGATGACCGCAGGAATTTTGTTTCTCGTATGTTTTAGTTTGCCGGCCGTCGCGGGAATTCTTACGCGTTCTTTGGAGTCACGTTATCAGCCCCTTTCGTCCGAATCACTTTCTGATTCGAATGTCCGCTGGATCGTTGTCCTGGGAGGCGGACACGACAGCTCGAAACCGGTTGGTTTGCAGCTCACTTCCTCATCTCTTGCCAGAGTTGTTGAAGGTGTTCGCATTTATCGAATGAAGCCTGGGAGAAAGTTGATTCTATCGGGCGGCTCTGTTTTTGATCCCGTTCCCAATGCCGATGCAATGTTTCATATGGCAAAGATTCTGGGAGTTAACGAACGGGACATTGTTCTGGAAAGGAAAGCAAAAGATACGGAAGAGGAAGCAAAGTTTCTTGCTTCCATGATTGGGAATGAAAAATGTTATCTGGTGACTTCGGCGATCCACATGCCGCGCTCGGTCGGTTTGTTTCGAAAATACAAAATGAATCTGGTTCCGGCTCCCACCGATTATTCCTTTCGTCCGCAAAACCCTCCCTTACTTTTGCGTATTCTGCCCAATGCCACTTCTCTTCAACAATCTGAAAGGGCGATGCGTGAATATCTCGGAATCACCTGGAGCCGTCTGAGAGGAAAGGCTTAACGGGCAGCAGGGGAGCGCAGGCTTCCAGCCTGCATAGGGGACCGCAGGCCTCTGGCCTGCTCCTCTGCCGACTGGAAGTCCGCGATCCCCTATGCGGGCATGATGCCCGCGCTCCCCTGCTGCCCACCGTTTTCAGTTGGCGATTCGTACAAGACAATTTTGATTATTCCGCCGCTCCCCATGAATGTCCACATCAAGGAACTGGCGGATCACTTGAATATTCGTCGTAGAATGTCTGCTCACGGGAAGAGTTAGGAAGGCGCCCGAGCCGGCCATCGCAAACGGTAAGAGAAGCTGATCGGCCAGGTAACAACCGACAGGCACTTCGGCCTCAAGATAGTTTTTGATTTCCTCAAGCGCATATCCGGCAACAGCTTCTGCCGGAATACCTTTTTCACCGAATGAAGTGAATAGTTCCGTGATGTTCTCCGATTCCAGCTCGATCATCAAAATATTTCCAGGCCCGCGGCCGTCCTTCACTTCTAACACTTCAAAAGATGCGGACGGCCAGGGAAGCGCCTTTTGTAACGTCGCCAGTTCTCTTTCCGCTATGTGTCTTGGCAGATTTGCTACGATCGCGCGCGCTTTTTTGTCTAAGATCGAGCCACGTTCGGTCAAATCGATGGGAGCAAGCCGGGAAGCAGGTTTGATTTCTACAGATGATTTTCCGCCTCCTGCCGGATAAAAACCATAGGAATGCAGTTTCGTAGCGGTAACAACTCCCATTTTATGGAGAACAGGCAGAAACGCTTTCTGGACAAAATCAAAGGGGGGCGCCATGGGATTATGCGTGCCTCCTTCGAGGGTCAATGAGGACGCTGAATCAGCAATCATCAGCGCGGGCAAAATTGTTTGAAGCACGAGTGTGGTACTTCCTGCGGTACCTACGTCAAAGTGGTAATCGCCACCCGTAATCTTTGTTGGTTCAAACGTGATTTGATTCGATCCGACGCTGTCGCCCGTCACCTTTGCGTTGCCGACTTTAGCCGCAGCTTGAAGAGCCGTTAAATGCTGTCGAAGCAATCCAGGCTTTTTTCGTCCCGCCCGAATTTTATCGATTCGGCACGGTTTCCCTGTTACCAGAGATAGACCGAGTGCGGAGCGGACGATCTGGCCTCCGCCTTCACCCATGGATCCATCAATCACAATCCATTCAGCCATTTCTTCAAATCAAAAACAGATTATCATAGGGACAGCAAAGACTCCGAAAAATGAAGAGAAAACTTCTTTTATTATTGATTGTCGTGATTTATTCTTCGGCAGGTCCAGTTGTTATGAAAAAAGTTCCGGTGATAGAACTTTCGGGAACCGGTTACGAACGGGGTGTGCAACATGGCACAAAGTTGAAGACTGAAATTGCGGAAGTGATGGAAAAATTCAAAATCAATATTCGTGAAAACACGAAGAAGGATCCTGATGTTGTCATCGCGGATTTTCTTGGCACCACGAATTTTAAGCCGGCAATCGAAAAACACACTCCGGGTTTGATGGAAGAGATAAAAGGGATTGCCGGAGGTTCCGGTCAAAAAGTGGATGATGTTTTCGCCTTCCAGCTGCTGGATGAGTTCTGGGTGTATCTGGATAGATTGGAGAACATCTCGAACCATCATTGCAGTGCTGTGGCCGTAGCAGCAACAGCGGATCATCCTGCATACGTGGCGCAGAATATGGATATCGAAAGCTACACGCATGGCTATCAGGTTCTGTTTCATTTGCCGGCAACGGATCAGGAACCGGAGCAATATTTACTTTCGAGTGCGGGGCTGATCGCTTTGAACGGCATGAATGGAAAGGGTATCGGAGTCTGCGTGAATACACTCATGGAGCTGAACGCTTCGAGCGATGGATTGCCTGTGGCCTGTGTAATACGCGGATTATTGAGCAAGTCATCAGGTAAAGATGCGCTTCATTTCCTGCAGAGCGTCAAGCATGCTTCCGGTCAAAACTATGTGATGGGAATTGAAGACAAAGTTTATGATTTCGAAGCATCCGCAAATCAAGTGATTCGTTTTCTTCCTACCGAAGAAGGAAACATCCTTTACCACACGAATCATGCAATGGTGAATCACGATGTCAAACCATGGTACGAGGCGCATCACAAGAAAGTGCTTGCGGGTGAAACGAAACAAAATAATAGTGAAACGCGCTTTACTGCTTTAACTTCGCGCTTGAACCTTCCGGTGGCGGACATTTCTGAGGAAGTGATCAAGACCACACTGAAGTCCAAAGATAACGAGAAGTATCCGGTTTGCCGCGCTTATCGACCTGGAAACTCCATATTTACTTTTAGTTCAGTCCTGTTCACGCTTGGCGGCAAGCGCTCCGTTCAGGTCACCTACGGATCACCCGACCAGTCAGATTACCAGCAGCACTTTTTCAACACACCGTAGCTTCTTCCTCCTCTTCCTGTAACACGCATCGTGGGCCGCCGGCTTTATTTAGCCGCCAATATCCGAAAGTTACAACAATCCAACAAAATGTTGTATCATTACTACATAGGCGTTTCTTGATGAAAATTGGGTTGCGTGAGGCGAATCTTCATTTTTCCCGGTACATACAGCATGTCCGGGAGGGGAATGAGGTCATTTTGACCGAGCGAGGCGAACCGATCGCTGTCATCAAACCGGTGAAATCGGGTACAGGAGAGATGGAGAATCGGTTGCGAGCACTGG
>JBKKAT010000722.1:0-2942 GCA_046714535.1 Acidobacteriota bacterium
TCGGTTCGGCCTGCCGCGATGATATTCCGGAAATAAACGGAATACACAATCGTGATGATGATTGTAGTAAATGCGGAATTTGCGAAATCAAAAAAGCACCAGGAAAGTATTTCCCCTTTATTCTTTATCTCTTTCCACATACTTACTCATGCTCATGCTCATGCTCATGCTCGTGCTCTTACTCTTGCTCGATGCATCACAGTACCAGGAAGTGAGCAAGAGCATGATCAAGAGCAAGAGATTAATCTATGAGCGCGATGATCCTTACCGGCCCGCCTGTTCCGTTTTCGATTTTCATGGGGAGAGCAATCAGCATGGCCCCTTTCACCGGTACTTGATCCAGATTGGCAACATTTTCCAGGCCGTAAATATTGGCGCCGTTAAAAATCTGATGAACAATAAAATCCCTGGAGGTACCCGGGTCCAGGCTGGCTGTATCGAGTCCTGCTCCTTTGATCTTGCGTTGTTTCGATAAAAATTCAGCCGCTTCCCTGGAAAAAGCTGGAAAATGAAGATTGCTCGTATCGCCCGGCTTGTCATCTCCGAGATATTTCTTTTTGTCCGGCCAAAATTTGCCCCAGCCGGTTCGCAAAAGCACAATCGAATCAGCAGGAATGGTTCCGTTTTTCTTTTCCCAATCCTGAATGTCTTCGACCGTAAGCGTGTAATCCGCATTGCCGGCGCATTTTGCAGAAACATCGATTACAACTGCAGGTCCTACGAACCTATCCACAGGAATTTGATCGCTGGCCCATCCTTTTTCAGCAAAATGGATCGGGGCATCCAGGTGAGTTCCGCCATGTTCGGACGCGCAAATATTTGCGCTGCTGTAGAAATAACCCGCTTCTGTCTTCCCCCAGGAAACCTTCTCGTGCTGAAACGATTTGGCAGTGGGCCAGTAAATCGTTTGCTCATTAAATGAATGGGTCAGATCAAGAATCTTTTTTGCTTTCAACTCCGCGGCGGAAAGTGAAGCGCACAAAAAGAGACAGAGAATGAGAATTCGAACCATAACGCCTCCACGAAGACGCTATCATAACAGACAATGGAGCGCCGGCTTCAGCCGGCATTTGACGGTCGCGGGGCTTCAGCCCGCGGTGAATCTATCCCTTAACGGCTTTCAGCTCTTGAAAATCCACCAGGGTGTCCCGCACCTGATCGGCCACGGGCAAATCCGATCCGTAGCGAAGAATCATGCTGTATTGATCAAGCGCTTTCTGATATTCGCCAACTGCCTGATATAGCTTTCCCTGTTTCAATGCATCAAGAGCGAGTTGGTTCATGCGTTTGGCAACATCTTTATCGAGCTGGCTGCCGGGGAAACTTCTACGGAATTCGTACCCATTTTGTAGAGATTTGAAAGTGGAGGCAATCGCACGCATCCGTTCAGAGGAAAGGTTAGCGATGGTGGCATCCTTCGTCTGAGTGGCGAGTTTGTGGGAGGACGCAAGATCTTCGAGACGTGGAATCAATTGCAAAAGACGCTCCCTGGCTTTTTCTTTCCAGTTCGAATCCTTTTCTAGAAGCTTTAAGTGAAGCTCCACTGCCTGTGAATTCTTGTTCAGAATCCGGTAGTTTTCAGCCAGTTGAAATTGCACTTCCGGAACACGCGAACTGTCCGGAAAATTGCTGAGAAAACGCTCCAGCATCTGCGTATCAAAAGATTGTTTGGCGAGAACTTCTTCATATGTGGGCAAAACCGTCTCTTTCTCTTTTTTCACCTTCTCGAAGTTTTGTTTCAGAGTTCCCAGTAGCGCCGCGTTCGGATCCTCTTGCTGGATTTCTTTCAGATTCGTTTCATATACTTCCAACAACTTTCCATAATCCCGGAAGAATTTTTCTTTGTCGAACTCCTTCGCCTCTGCTTGTTGAATGAACCAGTGACGGAGCTCCTGCGCTTTCTTACCCGTAGGCAAGGCGCTCAACGCCATGCGCCGTAATTCAGTTTTTCCCTGTTCTTCTTTTTCACGTTTTATGAATTCCAAAAAATTTTCCTGCGTTTTCATTCTGTAATCGGCGGCATCTTCCGGGTTTTTGGACACGTCGATGGTGGCTGCAAGAACGCGGCAAATTCCAACTCGATCCTCCAGATAGGGATGTGTACGCCAGTAACCATAACCTGGCGCTTCATAGATTTTTCTGCGCATTTTATCGAATAGCTGGCTGGCCCCTTGCGGTGCAAATCCGGCGCCAGCGGCCGCGCGTATACCCCCTTCATCAGCTTCCAGCTCCAACTCGCGACCAAAACCGCGCAATAGCAGTTCCTGAAAGATGAGTCCGAAACCGGCGACACCCTGCAAGACGTCAGATTTTCTGGACTCCCTTGGGTATCCCGTTACCGGATCGTAACCGGAATTGTTGTCCTTAATTCCTACGGCAATTCCAATGATCAGAGCTTGATATAACAGATTCATCAATGTTTGCCGTTTGGACATTCTTCGGAAATGCTCGTTTTTCACATGGATAATTTCATGACCAATTAAGGCTGCCAGTTCAGCATCATTCAGTTCCAGATCCAGCATTCCTGTTGTAATGAAAATGAATCCACCTGGGAGAGCAAAGGCATTGGGCTCTTCCATTTTTACAATCCGGAAAGAAAGATGTGGCATTTCAGGGGCGGCTCGATTGGCGACCTTGTAAGCTATATCGTTCAGCCGTTTTACCTTTTCAGCGTCCTCTACAAGTCCCAGTTCGCGCGTCGCTTCCAGCGCAACACGGAGTCCTTTTTCAAAATCCTTCGGGGCCGTGACCGGCGCCGCCTGCGTGGGGGCCGGCCAGGAAGGAACCGATAGGAAAAGTTGAATGGATAGAAATAGAGCGACCTTCTTCATATCACTAATATAAGACTTCCGACTATAAAGGAAAGACGATAGGGAGGACGGGGACGCCTTCCGCTCCACACAAAGTGGTAGAATACATCAGTTCAAGATGCGAATCGCTGG
>JBKKAT010000723.1:0-6486 GCA_046714535.1 Acidobacteriota bacterium
GCCTCGGTCCATGTGGAATAGGCTACTTTCACCACCATGGCTCTACCTGTTCCTCTTGATGGGAACAATTGTAGCTACGGCCCTTGGATTTCTTTTTCAAAACAAACTGATGCTACCGCTTCTCCAAATTGCTGTTTCGTATCCTGTGTTATACGCGCTTCTGATCCGTCGACTTCGCAAACGTGCAATCGCCGCGATGCTATTCTGGGCGCTCTGCCTGGGCGTTGTAACGGTGGCTGCTTGCGTCCATTATCCTGGCGAAGGCTCCCGGTCGATCGTCCATGGTTCTACCTATGCTGATCAGATGTTCCATTGGATCAAAACGGGCGAAGGAGCAGAAGGAAATCCGATCCAGTTTGTTCCACAACATCTCATTCATTTCGTCGTCTTTGCTCTGCTCTCCTTGCTAACAGGCAGCATCCTTTCTCTTTTGATGGGTGCGTTGCTGATGAACTACATGAGTTTTTATGTGAGTTCAGTAATCCTCGCATCGAATGACAGATTGATGGCCGCATTGATCGGCTGGCATCCGTGGTCCGTGATACGGGTCGCTTCCTTTGTAATCCTGGGAGTGATTCTCGCTGAGCCCATGATCTGTAGAATTCAAAAGATGGATTATGAGTACGGCGAAGTCAGACCATTTTTCTGGGCCGCTTTGAATGGACTTGTGGTGGACATTTTGATGAAAACGTTTTTGGCGCCCTGGTGGGGTCTGGAACTGCGAAAATTGATTTCGTGAAATGAATGGAATCAGCGTCATCATACCTACCTTGAATGAACGGGCACATCTTCCGGAAGCTTTGGAGAATCTATTACAGCAGGATCCCCCAGCCGATGAAATTCTGGTTGTCGATGGAGGGAGCGAGGATGGCACTCAGGAATTCGCAGAGAAGCGGGCCATTCTCCTGGTTTGCAACAAAAAATCGATTTCAGCACAGATGAATCTGGGCGCGTACAAAGCGTCCGGCGATCTTCTTGTCTTTCTTCATGCGGATTGCACGCTCGAACGAAATGCCTTCGCTGACCTGATTCAATGCATGCGCGAAACAGAAGTAGTAGGCGGCGCTTTTCAATTGGAATTATGCGGAAACCGTCCGCTCCTGGACCGCTATCTCTCCTGGTCAGGAAGTTGGAATGCGCGGCGATCGCAGGTTTATCTTGGAGATCATGGAATTTTTTGCAAGCGTTCGATTTTTATGGAGATCGGCGGCTTTCCTGATGTCACTCTCATGTATGAATTCGAACTGATGCGGAAATTGCGTTCGCGCGGAAAGTTGGTTCAGTTGGACAAGAAGTGTTATGCCTCTGCAAGACGCTTCCAAAGCCATGGGTATTGGAAGACAATATTCCTGATGCGATTCCTTCGCACTTTTTACAAACTTGGTTTGCCAATCGATCGACTGGAGCAAATATACCGCGCGCAGCCCGCGCGCAGGGAGTACAACGTATGAATAGGATTTTTCTGATTCTCATTTTGTCTTTTTCTTTTTTGGGAGCATCGCAGCATCCGAAAGCCGATCTCGCTTTACGTAACGGCAAAATTTATACGATGGATGCCGCTCGATCCTGGGCTGAATCCGTCGCAATCAAAGATGGGAAAATCGTTTATGTGGGAGAGGATGCGGGAATATCGGCATGGATCGGAGACAAAACGAAAACGATCGATTTGTCCGGCCGTTTCGTTCTCCCGGGATTTATCGATTCTCATATTCATCCGGTGGAAGGAGGAGTGGGATTGAAACAATGTGATCTCCTTCCGTACAACACCAAAGAGGAAGTGTTGAAAGCGGTTCGGGATTACGTTGCTTCGCATCCGAAAGATCCATGGATCCTGGGAGCAGGATGGCAGCTTCCGGTTTTTCCCGATGCAAACCCACAGAAAGAATGGCTCGATGAGATCGTATCCGATCGTCCCGTTTATCTTTCGGCAATGGATGGCCATTCAGCCTGGGTAAATTCTAAAGCTTTAGAAATGGCAGGAGTCACAAAAGATACTCCCGACCCTCAAGGGGGACGAATCGAACGGAACAAAAAGGGTGAACCTTCCGGAACATTGCGGGAATTCGCATCAGATCTTGTCTACAAAATAGCCCCGAAACCGGGAGTGAGCGAAAAGCTTGAGGGTTTGCAAGAAGCTTTAAAAATATTAAATCAGTTCGGCATAACCGGATTTCAGGATGCCAGCGTATCCACTGAAGGAGACTCTCCCGAAGCTCGCGGCGCCACGCACGTTTATTCTGAAGCCGACAAAAAAGGACTGCTCACAGCTCGCGTGATTGGCGCAATGTATGCAAATCCTGCAGGATCGGTGGAAGATGTATTGAAGCAAGTGGAACGTTTCAAAAAAATCCGCGCGGAACTCAAAAATGGCAAACATTTTCAGGCCACCTCAGTAAAAATCTTTGCCGATGGCGTGATCGAATCCAGAACAGCAGCATTGCTCGAACCTTATTTGAACCAGGGCAAGAATGCGGGTGAATTGAACTGGTCACCGGAAAAACTGAATCCGTTTGTAGAATTGTTGGATCGCGAAAAGTTTCAAATTCATATTCACGCAATTGGCGATCGCGGGATACGCGTTTCGTTAGATGCCCTGGAAGCAGCACAGAAAAAGAATGGCGCACATGACTGGCGTCCCTTGATGGCTCACATCGAGTTGATCGATCCTCAAGACGTTCCCAGATTTGCAAAACTCAACGTAATACCGAACTTTCAGCCCTTATGGGCTTATGCCGATGAGTACATTACAGATCTGACGGTGCCACAACTGGGAAAAGAACGTTCGCGCTGGCTTTACCCGATCCATAGCGTGGCGGCAAAAGGAGCCAGACTGGCAATGGGAAGCGACTGGCCCGTCTCATCTGCAAATCCTCTGGATGGCATTGAAGTGGCGGTTCGTAGAAGCGATTTTGATGAAGTGAAAGATGATCCATTCATCCCGGAAGAACAGATCAGTCTGGAAAGTGCGCTGGCCGCCTACACCATCGGAAGCGCTTACGCGAATTTCCGTGAAAAAGAAGTTGGTTCGATCGAAAAAGGAAAATTCGCCGACATAATTGTGCTTTCGCAGAATCTCTTCGAAATCCCCTCACACCAAATCAATGATACAAAAGTGCTGCTGACACTGTTTGGAGGGAAAGAGGTTTACCGCGGTCAGTGGTAAATCAGGGTAGCGCATGCTTCCAGCCTTCATAGGGGACCGCAGGCCTCTGGCCTGCAATGCGGACTCTTAACATCATAGCATCACTAATTGTTGAATATAGTCATCATTCCTTTTATCATATGAGCATGAGTCGAACAACCATCAATATTGAATCCCCCCTTCTATCCACAATACCCGAGATGGCGCGCAAAGAGCGAAAGACCCTGGGAAAGTTGATTTCAGAACTCCTTGCGGCCGGGCTGGAAGTGAAAAAGAAGAATCTCGGTAAACCGGGCCGCCGTTTAAAGTGGCATACACAACGGATGGGAGCGCGGATTGATTACACGGATAAGGACCAACTTTACAGCGTGCTGGATGAGTCCAAATGAGTTATAGCATCGATCTCAATATGCTCCTCTATGCCGTAGATGAGGACAGTCCCTATCATAAAAAGTCAGAGAGTTTTCTGAAATCGATCCTTCAGGAAGATGAGATCTGTTTTCTGACCTGGGAGACTCTGTATGGTTTCCTTCGGATTGCAACACATCCTGGTATCTTTCGAAATCCACTCCCCATGGCGCAGGCAATCGAGAATGTTCAGTCCCTTCTTTCCCACGTTCGAGTAGAGGTGTTGATCTCCAATGAAGACTCCTGGGAGATCTTTGTCCGGCTAACACAGGAATTTCCGATCAAAGGGAATCTTGTTCCCGATGCTGTGATTGCGGCGACGCTGGAAAACTATGGAGTGCGAACGCTTTATACCCGCGATCGCGATTTCCGCAAGTTCAATTTCTTGAAACCGGTCGATCCAACGCTTGCCTGATCCTATCCGAGCTCTCTTTCCGCCTGCACCACAGCCATAAAAAGGCCGCAATTTTTGCTCAAAAAAGGGGAGCGCAGCATCTTTGCCTGCATAAGGTATCGCGGACTTCCAGTCCGCAAAAGAGCAGGCCGGAGGCTGCGGTCCCCTATGCAGGTTCTGGAAGCCTGCGCTCCCCTAGCGCTCCTATTTTTTACAATGCTTTACGTTCAAGCCGCTCAAGACACTTTAGTACTTTGTCGCGGGCACCAGCTTCTTTGATCCACCGGGGAAGCCTTGCGACCATCGACCATTTCCCTTTCTGCCCTTTTCTTTGCGTTGCAGCAACGTATGATTTGAGACGCCGGATGTGCTCCGGATTATAAGCCCATAACACGTTATTTCCCCAACGGGTCTGTAGATGCAAAGGGAAACCGAAATAAGGGTCAATCGGCTTGTCTGAATGCTTTTCAGGAGACCATTCTAAAGCTAATTCGGACGAATGCGCACAATGAGAACAGAGAACAGGCAAAGTATCCGGTAAATTCCGGGCGATATTCTCGTGTCGAAGGACAGTTAGCCACTTACCCCCACAATGAGAGCATCGTTTACGGCCATAGCCGATTACTGGTCCGTACCAACTGTTATCTGAAAATGTTTTCTGAAACGCGCAACCTGTGCAACTGGCGTGAGCGGTTTCAACGCTGGAAAGATAACGGAATTTTCCTTTCACGATTAAAACGGATTTGCATTTAGGGCATGTGCAAAAAACTATCCGGCTAAAAGCGTTTAGGGGTGCGCCATCATCCTCAAAGGTGTTTTTCAAAGACATGTCAAGATTTTGGCTTGAGTAGAACGAATGCCACGATAGAAACAGCGCAAAGAATTACGAGAAACGAAAAGTTTCCTGTTAGAAGGAAAAGTACCAGGCCCAGGATCGACGGGACTTCTGCCAGGGCAAAGAAAAGGACCGATTTGGAAGGGATTGTCTGATCAGTGCCCTGATGGTCCAGAGTGCGTTTGATTTGTAATGCCACACCGGCCAGACCAATCGAGGCCAACAAGAATATTCCAAACAGGACCTGATCCAGATGTCTTGAATCCATGGCAGGTTTCCATCCGGATTTCATGAGCGCAAAACCGACGATTAAGTAGACAAGCGAAGAAAATAGAAAGGCCGTAAAGATGATGTTGAGCCGAGATTGTTGCATTCTACGGTGAGAGATAAGGTAGCGGGGATCGGATTTGAACCGATGACCTTTGGGTTATGAGCCCAACGAGCTACCAGACTGCTCCACCCCGCAATTCAGGAAAACAACGGAGTCAATTATAGGGAGGGCGTATGGAGGTGTCAAGGAAGGAAGCGCATAAAAGCAGACGGGACGCCTGCGGCCCTGCCGGCGAGGACGCCTGCGCTCCATAGCCGGCGATGCATATCAGCGGTTTTGGGGTACGAGCAGCACCAGATCGCCCGGAGAGACGAAATGCAATTCTTCCCGCGCGATTTTTTCAATCATCGCGGGATCTTGCCGAAGCTTGCGGATTTCTTCCATCAATTGCCGGTTTTCCAGGGCAAGATTATGGTTCTCCATCAGCATGCGGTCAGAATTCTCATTCATTTCCCTTAATCGCAGCATGCCAACCTGACCCAGAAAGAAACTCAGCATAAATGAGAAAACGGTTGCGGCAAAAATCCATAACAAAACATGGGACTTCTTTTTCTCTCCGTCACCGGATCGTTTTTCTCTCATTGTCCTAAAAGCGTTTCACTGCTCTTCATCAGTTTAGCAAGACTTTCTTCATTTTCCGATTCCGCATACACGCGGACAAGCTGTTCTGTACCGGAGATACGAACAAGAACCCAGCTGTTATCCTCCAGCATCATCTTCAGTCCATCCATTGTATTCACATCCACAACCTGTTTTCCTGCAAATGTTTTGGGAGGATGTTGCACGAGATCGTGCACTCTTTTTCCCAACTGCTCGCTAAACCTGTAGCTCTTCCGTTTGCTCGTGCGGTAACCATATGTTTTATACAAATGCTCCAGTTGTGTTTTCAAACTTTCCTGACGTGTAGCCACCATTTCTGCCACCAGAGCGCACGTTAGGATGCCGTCTTTTTCCGGTAAATGCCCCTGAACCGAAAGGCCCGCACTCTCTTCACATCCCAGAATAATTTTTTGTTCCAGGAATAGATCTGCGAGGTATTTGAATCCCACCGGAGTAACCAGAACAGGCAGGTTGTGTTTTTGCGCAATCGCATCAATCAGATGTGTGGTCGCTAAACTGCGTGCGACACTTCCCTTCCAGTTGCGATCCTGAATCAGGTAATCCAGCAATAGCGCGAGCGTTTGATTCGGTGTGATGTATGTTCCATCCGAATCGATAATTCCGAAACGGTCAGCATCCCCATCGGTGGAAACACCAAGATTCATTTTTCTGGAAACCACAAGCTGCTTCAATTCCTGAAGAGTTTCTTCGGTTGCTTCCGGACCATATCCTCCAAAATAGGGATCGCGAAAATTATGAATGACTTCAACAGTGCA
>JBKKAT010000724.1:0-2793 GCA_046714535.1 Acidobacteriota bacterium
TCTTCTCAAACCCCTAATTTGCGGTAAATCCAATAATCCAGAATTCGAAAGCGCAGCGCAGATCATAGAAAAATTGAAATCAGGGGTCACTATGCAAAAACATTGAAATCGCGGTGGAAAAAAACATAAGAGCCTGTGTCAAAAAACGGTAAGTGTTTAACGAACCAATAATATTGTATTTCGAGTTGTTTTCTGAAAACGAAGTTCGGTTCTTAGCCGAACTTTAGGATCATCTGTTCGGTTCCAAATACATTAATTAATCGTTTCAGATTAAATGCAATTGCCCCCAGACTGAATTCTGCTCGCACTTTCGGAAGGCCTTTACACTTGAATTCTCTGAGATTCATAGCGGACTTCAAACATCCAAAGACGTGTTCAATGATTTCCTTCCTGGATCGCATGAATCTCGGACGAGACTTGACACGTAAAGCCATTGCTTCAGCATCTGCTTCGAATGGATGACGGCGTATGGTTCGATAAGATTTGCTTGTAGTGCATTGACTCTTGAGATTGCAACTGGCGCATGCTGCTGTTCGGTAAGCCTTTTCGATGCCACCTCGTCCGTCACTGACGTTGGATCGAAACGTTAGCTGCTGATTTGCCGGGCAGGTATATTGATCTTTTTCAGCATCATAAACGAAATTCTTTTTCGTGAAGATTTTGAGGCTGGGTTTCTTCGGTTCACGCATATACGGCATGATGCCCGATTGGACACATTTGTGAATCTCATCAAAATCATAGTAGCCACTATCGGTTAGGACTGAGAGGGTCGGATTTTCGACTGCCTTGCTCGCTTTATCAGCCATCGAATATAAATTCTTGTTATCGCTCCGATCGTTAGTTACATCAAAAGTCGTGATCAACTTGTATAAGGGATCGACTGCAGTCTGAACGTTATAACCGACGAGAGATTTCGATCCGATTTTCATCACACGCGTATCAGGATCGGTTCGAGAAATCTTGGAGTCACCGCTTTTTTCAAGTTTTTCGTTGAGATCCTCAAGTCTTTTTAGTTCCTCCTGCATCTCTTTTATCTTTTCTTGCAATTCTTGTTCGGTAAATGCTTCAGCCTCTTCTTCCTGTTCGTCTCGTTCTTCTACCTGTTTGATATATTCCCGAACCAATTCCTTAGTCTTTTGGATTTTCTTGTCGAGTTTCTCTTTTGAATAAATACGATCGATGCTGTTGACACCTTTGAATCGGCTTCCGTCGATGACTGCAACCAATTTGCTCAAAAAGTTTTTTCGAACGCCAATTTCAATCAAGCGCTGAAAAACTTTTTGGATCGCCTCGGCATTTTCTGAACGAAAACGAGCAATGGTCTTAAAATCCGGCTCCAACTCACGTATCAGCCACCTTACCTCGATATTTACCTGCGATTCTCTCTCCAGCATTCTCGTCGATGGAACTCTCTTCATATAACCATAGATGAACAATTTCAGCAGATCGGCCGGATCGTAAGGAGGACGTCCTTTTTCTCTGGGAGTTGAGTGTTTGAACCCCATTTCGTCAAGATTCAACCCGTCAACGAATGCGTCTATAACTCGAACAGGATTGTTTAACTTGACATAGTCTTCAAGAGCCGCTGGAAATAATGCCTGCTCCGAACGGTCTCGACCTTTTTTATGCATTTCGTCCTCCTAGTAGTATTACTACAATAATACTATAAATTCGCGCATAATGGGCACACAAAGTGTGATAAGAGCAATTTTTATACTAATCTGGGATGCTGGCGGCAGCCACGAGCGTGATCGCGCAAGGATTTTGACACAGGCTCTAAAGCCAGCGTACCATAATGCCGGCTGATGCCGGCGCTCATCACGACAGGTTTAATGCAACATTAGGGTAAAGTCGGCGCTCCATACGTTTGATATTTTCCCCGGACAAGCGCAAGATTAATTCGGATGGGGATCCACAAAGTTTGGCGCTACTTACTGCCGGGAATCATCTTCCTGGCCGGCTGTGTTGCGCCGGAAGGGAGACCGCTGGAAATTGCGTTTCGCAGCAGCATTTCGAATCTCGATCCGATTCGCGAAAACACCGTTGTATCCAATTCCATTTACTGCAATTTGTATGAACCGCTCGTGGTTCGAAATTCGAATTTGAGAATCACGCCGGCTCTGGCGGTGGAATGGTCAAATCCGGATGACAGGACCTGGTTGTTTAAGCTTCGTCCGAATGTGCGGTTTCATGATGGCACACCACTACGGGCGCAGGATGTCCAGTTTAGTCTGGAACGGGCACGCAAGGATCGAGCTTCCCAACTAACCAGTTCCCTTGCTGTTCTTCAAAGCGTAGATGTCGTTAACGACGATACTGTCCGGATCATAACTCAGAAGCCTTACAGCATTCTCTTAAGCCGCCTTGTAGATATTTGGATACTTCCACAAAAATCCTTTTCACAATCACCTGCTCCAACCAAAATTCCAGGAACTGGACCGTACCGGTTAGTCAAATGGAAACAAGGAGAATTTGTAGAGCTTTCGGCAAATCCGGAATATTGGGGAGGAAAACCTTCTATCGACATGGTTCGTTTTTCTGCGGTCCCTGATTTGAGCACGCGGCTCAATCTTCTCAAGCAAAATCAGGCTCAGATCATTCCATTGTTGGAGCCGGAAGCTTTGTCGAATGCGTTGTTTAAAGAACCGGAGAAGGTCAAAATCCACAGCACACCCGGTCTCACGGTCCTTTTTCTGGCAATGGATGTGAAGCGTGAAAAAACACCATTTGTGAATAAACCTTCCAATCCGTTCAAAGATTATCGTGTGCGAAAAGCGTTCTATCATGCAGTGG
>JBKKAT010000725.1:0-7483 GCA_046714535.1 Acidobacteriota bacterium
GTTGTGTGCTTGGCTCCATTATTCTGGAAAATGAGTCTATTTATCAGGTTCTGGATCTGCTTACCGGTGATGACTTTTATGCGGAAACCCACAAAATTCTGTACGAACGATTTGTTGAATTAGTAACCAAGTCGCGCGGTGTCGATCTCATCATTCTGAAAGAGGAGCTCGGGCGTCTGGGCGAGTTGGAGCAAGTGGGAGGCATCACATATGTTGCTTCCTTAATTGATGCAGTTCCCACTGCGCGCAATATCGGTCATTACGCCACAATCATCAAAGAAAAAGCGGCTTTGCGCCGGTTGATTCTGGCTGGATACGAAATCATCGATTCCTGTTACAAGCAGGAAGAAGAGACCGAAGAAATTCTCAACAAAGCCGAACAAAAGATTTTTGCTATCGCAGAAAATCGTTTGACCACCGGCTTTTCGGCGTTAAAAGATCTGGCTGATTCTGCATGGACCCGGATCAACTATCTTCATGAGAATCCGGGCGTGCTGACAGGTGTTCCCACCGGCTTTGTGGATTTCGATAATATGACTTCCGGCTTGCAGCCTGGTGATTTGATCGTGATTGCAGGCCGTCCCTCCATGGGGAAGACGGCTTTTGCGTTGAATATTGCTCAGCATGCTGCGAAAATCCGGAAAACCGTTGGCATCTTCAGTCTGGAAATGTCGAAAGAGCAGCTGATGCTCCGTTTTATTTGTTCCGAAGCGCAGGTCAATGCGCACCGGCTTCGAAGCGGCGAGTGCACGCGCGAAGAATGGTCCCGGCTCATGAAGGCGATGGCGGTGCTGACAGAAGCAAGCATTTATGTGGATGATTCCAGCGGTCTGACTCCGCTGGATATGGGCGCAAAATCCCGCCGATTGAAAGCCGAGCATGGTTGTGATTTGCTGATCGTTGATTATATGCAGATGATGAGGATGAAAGGCCGCTACGATAACCGCCAGCAGGAAATTACAGCGATTTCACGCTCGCTGAAAGAACTAGCGAAAGAATTAAGCGTTCCTGTGGTGGCGTTATCCCAGCTTCACCGCGGCCCGGAAACGCGTGGAAAAGACCACAAGCCGATGCTTTCCGACTTGCGTGAATCAGGCGCGATCGAACAGGATGCTGATCTTGTCTGTTTTATTTATCGCGAGGAAGTGTATGACGCCACTGAAGAGAATCGTGGGCTGGCTGAAATTCTGGTGCGAAAACAACGAAATGGCCCGATAGGCGATATTCCGCTGGTTTTCTTGAAGGAATGGACCCGCTTTGTTGATAAATATCAGTGACCTTTCCTTTCAACGTCCCACCTGGGCCGAGATCGACCTCGACATTTTTCGCTCTAATTATTTAGAAATCCAGCAGGCGGTCCAACCTGCCAATGTGCTTGCGGTCGTGAAAGCCGATGCGTACGGTCATGGTGCGATCGTTCTTGCCCGTGAGCTGCATCAACTCGGAATCGAAAGATTGGGAACAGCGACTGCTCTGGAAGCCATTGAGCTTCGGAAGGCCGGAATACAAACGCCCGTGGTAGTGCTCAGCGGGCTAACCACTTCCCAATTACCATTGCTGCTTCAGTACGATCTAATTCCTGCTGTTTACGATTTCGAATTCTTGAACACGCTCGATGAATTCACGGAAAAGCACCAGAGGGAAGTATCTGTTCATTTGAAAATCGATACCGGTATGGGAAGGCTCGGTTTTCAAACAAAGGACGCCGTTGTTGCATTGAAGAAGAAATATTCCTATGTCCGTATTGAGGGAGTCTACACCCATTTTGCGAACGCCGATGTGCCCGAAGATGATTACACGCGTTTACAATTGCAGCAGTTTCTGAATTTCCTGTACGAAGAGGATGTCCACGTTCGCTTTCGTCATGCAGCGAATAGCGCAGGCATTTTGAACTTTCCTCAATCTCACCTGGATCTTGTGAGACCCGGATTGATTCTCTATGGCATTTCTCCGGCCAGCGCGCTGACCATTTCGCAGCGCCCCATCCTTTCCTTGAAAAGCCGCATCATTGCGATGCGGCGAATTGCAAAAGGGGACACGATTGGATACGGAAGGACGTTTCGAGCCGAACGCGAATCGGTAATTGCGACCGTTCCTTTTGGTTATGCCGATGGTTTGCGGCGCAGCCTTTCCAACCGGCTGGAAGTGGAAGTGTGCGGAAAAATGTGCCGGATTGCCGGAACCATCTCCATGGATCTTTGCATGCTCGACGTGACGGATGTCGCTGATCAGGTTCAATTGCACGAGGAAGTGACGTTCATCGGACCCCGCACCACGTGCTGGGACTGGGCCCGCCTTTTGGACACGATCCCGTATGAAATCACCTGTTTGATCGGGGCGCGAATCCCCCGCGTGTATGTGAAGAATGGACAAGTCTGTGATGTTTACTATCCTTAAATCTCTACCACACCGGAGGGAGGGCCTCCGTGCCCGCCATTTGCGATACGTCTGTCTGGCGTGCAGGGACGCCCGCCTCCGGGGATGCTTTTATGAAAAGTAAGAAGAGCAGTCAGTTTGTTTGCCAGGAATGCGGAGGAGTCAGCGCAAAATGGCTCGGGAAGTGTCCGGATTGCGGCAACTGGAATTCGCTCGTGGAAGAATCTGTTGTCGCTCGCGATACTTCTACGTGGACAGGGCTGTCGCAAAATCAGGCAGTCGCGTTAACGGGGGATCAGGAAGTTCCGGAGCAACCACGCACACCCACCGGTATTCCGGAACTGGATCGTGTTTTGGGCGGCGGAATTGTTGACGGCAGCCTGATCTTGATTGGCGGCGATCCCGGAATCGGCAAATCCACGATCATGCTTCAGCTGGCGCACAAACTTTCGGAGCAAGGGAAAAAGATTCTGTACGTTTCAGGCGAAGAATCGGAAAACCAGATCCGTCTCCGCGCAAATAGATTGAATGTAAACGGGGAGAACATTTTTCTCTTCACCGAAACCTGCATGGAAAGAATTCTGAACGAAGCAGAAAAAATTTCCCCCTTCACCATCATTGTTGACTCGATCCAGACAGCTTACACGCTGAAACTTCCTGCAATTCCCGGAAGCATAGGCCAGATTCGGGAAACGGCCATGCAATTTCTTTCTTATGCCAAACAAAATAATGTTTCTGTTTTCCTGACCGGACATGTAACCAAAGAAGGAATGATTGCCGGACCTCGCATGCTGGAGCATCTTGTAGATACTGTTCTCTATTTTGAAGGGGACAACAAGCAGTTCTTTCGAATCGTACGGGCTGTCAAGAACCGTTTCGGTTCCATCAACGAAATCGGAGTTTTTGAAATGACTGCGATGGGACTCATCCCGGTTAAAAATCCTTCACAGATGTTCCTTTCCGAGCGGCCCGCTTCTTCTCCGGGATCCGTTGTAATGTCCTGCATGGAAGGAACGCGACCTTTTCTTGTGGAATTGCAAGCTCTTGTAACAGACAGCACTTACGGAACCGCTCGTCGCACTTCGATTGGTTTGGATAACACTCGCGTCACGATGCTTGTGGCGGTTTTGGAAAAACGGATCGGTTACTATCTTGGCGGACAGGACATCTTCCTGAACGTCGTTGGTGGCCTTACCGTCGAAGATCCTGCAGCTGATCTGGCCATCTGCGCCGCGATCGTATCCAGTTTAAGGAACAAAACAATTGATCCACATACAGTATTGTGTGGCGAAGTTGGATTAACAGGGGAGATCCGGTCCATTAACCACTTTGCGTTGCGCGCTTCGGAAGCACAAAACCTTGGCTTTCAAAAAATCCTGGCTCCACTCAGCAGCAAAGCCGACGGCGCAAACATTGAAATCATCGGATGCGAGAACCTCCGCGATGCGCTAAGCTTCTTAGGTAAGTAGGGGGACCCTGTAGTCGCCCGTCACACAAGGCCTGCCCTACTGCGTGATGCCATCCAGTGTCACAACTCCTGTGTTCAAAGGATCCAGCCATTCGCGTAAACGCTGACCTACTTTGGTGGATGTTTGCCAGGAAACGGAAACGCGTCCGTAATAATCTGATTTATCACTCGCATTACAGGCGGATGGTCCTCCATGCAGTTGGCCGATCACACGACCCTGCGGACTGTACAGAGGGGAACCGGAAGATCCCGGTTCTGTTACACCGATGCCGGGCACCCAGAACACATGAATATGCGATCCATCGCCAGGCACTCGTGGTTTTCCATAGCTGGTTGTGGTCGTTGAAGTGTTCGAAAGACTGATACGTTTCTCCGCGGTATTGGGATGATGGATTCCTTCTGCTGAAGAAAAGTCTCCTGATGATCGATCCCAGCCGGACCAGAAAACATTGAAAGTCAGCGAGGGTGCGTCATCCAGCTCAACCAGTGAGAAGTCAGATTTGGAGAAGCCGGCCCTGTAAAAAGATCCTGTTTGAAATTGATTTAGCGTTCCGTCGCCATCGCTTCCGCTTGCTGCACTGCCCACCGGTCTGCAGAAAGAGTTTTGATAGTTCCAGTAAACTACAAGAGAAGCCGCGTTATTGCTGCTGAGCCCACAATGATTGGCCGTCAGGAAGTACATTTTCCGGTCTTGCGCTGTGTTGTTTACCAAACTTCCTGTACAAAAAAGCGAACCACCCAGGGAATAAACTCCTACCGAACGGATTTGATTTTGATAAGGATTTCCCTGGGGACAAACCACATCAACATTGCACGAACCGGACGTTCCTGCAGTATGAATGTTTCGCTCACGAAATTTTCCGAACCCGCGATAATCATGATTGACCGAAGCTAGTCGAAGACGCAATTGGTCCTTGTTGCTGGTGGGAAGAACAACCTCGACCATTACGTCGTCACTGAATACGATCGGCGTCCAAAGTTGTCTGTGTTTTTCGTTGTCCGCATCCGTAAAAACACGAAGGTTGTCAGGATTGTGACCGCGATAGTTCGTTGGATAGAAAAGCAGCCTTCCCCCTTCCGGCATTCTGTATTTTGTAAAACCTAGATTTAAAGAAAGCGCGCCAGGCGAAATGATTCGCAATCGCCATACTGAAGTCGACGAGTCTAATCGTTCCCATGTTCCGGAGTTGTTTGGAGTGATTTTTACGTGGATCGGAATCGCAAACCGTGGCGCCAATCCACGCACGTCACGATCGGCATCTTCGGCCTTATACTTTTCCTCATCCACGGGGGACATTACCCTTCGATCGATGTCCCTTGCAGATTTTAAAGAATGAGTTAGGGAGATTGGTTGATACTCTGCTGCGTTAGCAATGATTGCGAACGCAAAGATCAGACAGAATAGGACCAGATTTCTTGACATGAACTCCTCCTATCCACTTTTAATCTTATCCGAACGTTACGCTCTTTCTATAAATAATTCAATGGTTTCCGGCGGTTTTGTATTAGAATGATACGATTTTGTTCGATACCCGGAGGGCGGCCGTCCCTGGCCGCCGAGGTGGGCAGGGAGGCTCGCCCCCGAGAATACATATAGGAGGTAAAATACATTGAGCCTGCTACTTAGCAGACTTGTGCTTGTGATGCTTCTAGTGATCACAGGATATATTACGAAGCCGTTTCAGGCGCCGAATCCATTCGCAGAAGTTTACGGAATGGCTCTTGGTGGCATTCTAGGCATACTGATTATTTTTCTAGAAAGCAGAATCAGGAGTGTGGGGCCAAAAACCCTGATCGGATCTGTCATCGGCTTAGTTGTGGGGATCATCCTGGCGATCCTGGTAAGTTTTTTGATCGGTAACTTTAATAGAAGTAAAGAAACCACTTCGATACTTCAAATATTTTCATTTTGCTTCTTCATTTACATTGGTTTGCTTTTGGGGAGTAAGAAGGCGGACTGGTTCGACCCGGCCAATTTGATGGCTTTATTCGGCGAAAAAGGTGAGAAGAAAAGCTACAAAATACTTGATACGAGTGTGATCATCGATGGTCGTATTGCTGATTTAACGGAAACAGGTTTTATCGAAGGCACCATTGTTGTTCCTCAATTTGTGTTAAGGGAATTGCAGCATATTGCCGACTCACCCGATTCTTTAAAAAGGAATCGTGGACGAAGGGGAATTGAGATCCTGCAAAGGATGCAAAAAAAACCGGAATTGAATGTGACAATTACGGAAATTGATTTTCCTGAAGTTCCTGAAGTTGATATGAAGCTAATCGAGCTGGCTAAACAGCTGGATGCGAAAATTGTAACGAACGACTATAACCTCAATAAAATCGCTCAGCTGCGAGGAGTAAAAGTGCTGAATATTAATGAACTCGCCAGTTCACTTCGCCCGGTTGTTTTACCGGGAGAGACCATGAAGGTCTTTATCCTCAAAGAAGGAAAAGAATACAATCAAGGTGTTGCGTATTTAGATGATGGAACCATGGTTGTTGTGGATAACGCGCGCAAGTTAATCGGTCGCAATATCGATGTTACGGTGACCAGCGTGTTACAAACAACGGTGGGGAAAATGATTTTCGGCAAACATGAAGAAGAATAGGTTTTAATGGGAGCGGCTGATCCCGCCGCTCCCTTCTTTCGAGAAATTCCAACCCAATCTATTTCGATAACGTCGCTCGGCAAATAACATATAATGAAAGCAGTGGAAGCCTGACATGTTAACAACTCGAATTAAAATGACATATAACGATTACGCGATGCTTCCTGATGAACAACGGTACGAGCTGATTGATGGAGAATTGCTGATGACACCAGCACCTACGACATCACACCAAAGAGCGCTGGGCGAACTTTTCAAGAGACTTTCAGACTACATAATCAAAAATAATCTTGGTATTGTGTTTTTTGCTCCAGGGGATGTAATGTTGTCCGATCATGACGTTGTTCAGCCTGATCTTCTTTTCGTTACCAAAAATCGCAAGGACATAATCAAAGAGAAGTATATTCAGGGTCCGCCAGATCTAGCAGTGGAAATTGTCTCGCCTACTCACAGGGAAAGAGATTATTTTGTTAAGAAAGATTTATACGCGCGTTACAGTGTTCAGGAGTACTGGTTGGTCGATCTGCAGAAAAGGTGGATAGAAGTTCACAAACTTGTAGAAAACAAATACGAGTTGGTCGGCATTTTTTCGGCATCAGACATGCTCTCGACTCCCCTCCTTTCGAAGCTCAATCTACAAGTGTCCGGTGTGTTCAGCGGTTTGTAATCCTTATCGATCAGATCTATTTTCTTTTCCACAGACGGTCAATGAATCCAGGGCGTTCATCGAAGCCTTCCAGCATCCAGATGTCTGATTTTTCATGGCCCGATGCTGTTGCGAAGCTTTTTCCATCCGGGGCAGGACAATCATACGAAGTTGTTGCTAACATGAAGAAGAATAATGTCTAATCACGGCGCTGATCCCGGCGCCCTCCCTTTTGGCAAAATTCCAACATGGTAGCGCGGGTGTCCCGCCCGCGCAACTCAACGCAGGCGAGACTCCCGCGCTACAAGTCTCTCCAAATACAGATCTGCTTCTTGCTTCGTCATGTGCGGACCAACAAGATGTCTGATTCGGAGCAGCGTTTGGTCG
>JBKKAT010000726.1:0-2883 GCA_046714535.1 Acidobacteriota bacterium
GATGCATCCTGGTTGTCGGCAAATTGGGATTCATTAAGCGTCCATTATAAGTCTGCTTTTATCATCGGCGAGATCGTGAAATAATTTGGATCTAGCACTATTCAGGAGAAACGATGATCCGATCAAAATGGGTTATGCTTTGCCCGATCGCACGATCTGGTTCCAGTCACACGAGTGAGCTTCTGGATGCCCACGATCGATTGCACAGTCATCATGGCTTATTCAACAATGGTCCGTTTGGGAGATGGCCCGCAGACCAGGTCATATCAGCAGAAAAAAGGGATTACTACAATTGCGTTCTCGATAACAACTACACGCGTATCGGTGGCCAGGAACATAGCGGGGAGTTTTTGGATGAATACATATTCACCGACGACCCCAGATACAATCCGAAGGGCTGGGAATCTGTTGGATTCAAGATTCAATTCGTGCATTTTGTTCACATGCCGGACTTGAGAGAATATTTGATCCGGAACAAGGACATTAAAATAATCGTGAACACGCGTCGACACTTACTGGAACATACATGCGCAGAGTACTGGTGCCAGAATGGAAATTCGCGGGCGGCACGTGAGGGAAAATCGTACAGTTTTGGCAAAACAGAAGCGATCGTCGTAAATCCCGTTGACCTCCTTGCGACATTTCGAAATCTTTGCCGGTACCGGCAGTATGCAATAGAAACGTTTGATGATGGGATGCGCGATTTCCTGGAATGGTCATACGAAGATATGTTTCACGAAAATGGATCGGTCAACGTCGAAAATCATCAAAAGCTTTTTGACTTCCTTGAAGTGAAACCATCCCACCCTTTTGCGGCCCACTTTTCCCAAACACCAAGACCACCCGCAAAGGAATACTTCCGCAATTTTGAGGAAATAGCTCAATTTATGAGGGATTCAGACGGCGGGATTTTTCAGAAATATTTTTCCGCGGATTATGATCCACGAAAAGATACTTCCTGGCCGCTTCTGCAGAACTATCATCTCGAAAGGATCATGATCGAAAAAAACAACAACGCATTTCGCGTCTAATGATGCGTCTGGTATAACCGCACAAAATGCTCGGATAGGTCATCACTGAGCTTTCTTCTTCTTGCCTGAATTTTCAGATCTTCCGGGAACGGAATATTTAAGTAATTCAAGATTCTTCTGATCACAACTCGATATTCTTGTTGAAGTTCCTCTTCATAAGTGATGACAAATGGTGATATACCCCGCGATTGAAAATAGTTTGCCCAGTTTTGATCCCATGTGCCGACGAGCTGGACAAGTTGATTCACTGAGGCATAGTCGAACTCGGGCAAGAAGTCATATTCGGGCGGTTCCCCGTTATACCAGCTGATGATGCCGGTTTGTTTGCGCTTCCAGATGGAAATCGCCTGCCGCAGATGGTCCTGGCGCCGAATCCAGATGTACCGCAATTCCGGGACAATATCCGCCAATGCAGACGAGCTTTCACCTGGTGGCATCTTTAAGAAATGGTCATGAAAGTCAGTCCACATGATTTTAAAGCCGAACACGCCATTCGGTGTTGTGCCGTGCTCCCATACTTTAGCGAAATAATCTGAAAAATCTGCCGTCTTCCATTCATTCGCATATTCCTGCGCTGTTCCTGGATGAAGATATTCATCCGGTCTACCGGCCAATCCGGTACTCCACAGAGCTTCGCACAGTAATCCACTACCGCTTCGCGGAGTCGCGCAAACGACATAAATCGTACGAGGCTTGATTCCCATTATCTTCCGGTGTTCGGTTTTGTTTCGTATTCTACTGCTTCTTCGCCCTGCCCGAGATCGATCAATCCGCTCACGGCGCACCATAGCATCGCGGGCCATGCAACGAGAGCATAGCGGTCGATCATCCAACCCAAAACAATACCCATGAGCACTGTCCGTGCAATGACACACAGAAACATCAGCACAGTCAACCGGTGATACCACCGGGCTGTACCGCGCCGCACTTTTCCGAAAGCGGAATAAAACGAATAACCCGCGAAAAAAAGTATGGCAACCTTCAGAATATAGATTCCGTTGATTACGGCCTGCCCCTTCAACGTTGCCGGTCCCAGGGTCATGGCAAGACGATTGTTCTTTTCAAAATTGAACCACAGAAGGAAAGTTCGCCAGAGCCGGGTCAAGATCGAATTCACAAAGAAATTATCCCGAAGTCGTTTGTCGGCCACTGACTGAAAGATGCGATCCACCTGATCATTGTACGCTTTGTTTTTCCTCGCAAGTTGAAGAGCTCTTCGTATTTCGTTTCGTTCGAACTGGTCTTTAAACGCGTGTTTCGGGAAGATGTCAATGTTCGTTCTGGAAATTTCATTGCCATGAAGAAAACGATCATAGGCAATGGATTCCGTACTGAACCATGTGTTCGACCAATTGTGTGCGCCACGCTTTATAATCGAAAAATGACCATAGAGGTTCATATCCTCGATGGAGATGTTCCTATAGGATGCCTGAATGAGAAGACAGGAAAGGAAGATCAAGGCACCATAAACGGCATAGCGTAAAAAAATGCCTTTGTTTTCCTGTTTAAGACATATGGCTCCACCGATCAGGACAGGCACGATTGCGACCATTTCGGGACGCAAGAAAATCGTTGCGCACAGAACGGCGGAGGATAAAAAAAAGAAAATGTTCTGAGCCTTCCCTTTTTTTATGAGGAAAGCAAATAAACCAAGGAGACCAAGAGTTGTGAGCGAAGCTGTGAGCGAGTCCGGAATCATGTTGCGACTGTCTTCAACCGTCCAGGGCTGCAAACCAAGAAGCAATGCGATGGCAAAAGCCCAGTACGATTTTCTTAATGCCGACGAGGCAAGCGTCTGAAACGATAGTAAAAGGAATGCCACCAGACTGAATTGAACGACCCCAGCTAATGC
>JBKKAT010000727.1:0-2667 GCA_046714535.1 Acidobacteriota bacterium
CGTCAGCACCGACCGCTTTAACGATCGATGGACATTCCGCTCTGCAATATGAAATACGAGGTTTTATCAATAATTTGAGCGTCATCTATCTTCATACGACGGTTGAAACGGACAAACAGATCCACCAGATCCTTTCGTGGACTTTGAAATCCATGTATGACAAGAACAAACCGGTGCTGCAGAAAGTCACAGAAAGTTTTAAGGAAGTAAAAGCGTCCGTGCAGTAGTTTTTTAACAAGCTAACGAAGGGAACGAAGATTTAAAAATCTTTGTTACCTTCGTTATCTTTTGTTAGAAGATTTGTCTGTCAGTTCCCGGTAGTGGCGTAGCAGCACGCGATCGAGCTCGTAAATATCATCCTTGTGATTAAAAGATCCGCCGCAGCGGGAGCTTTCCGCAAGCCATCTTTTCACGAGTTTGTTATCGTCCCGGACTTCAAAGGCTCCATCCGTATCGATGATGACGTGTTTGTCGGGAAACTGTTTGATTAATTTGCAAATGCCGTAAGTCTTCCAGGCCCCTTCATGGAAGGAAAGGATGTCCGCCCACTCGGCATTCAGAATGGTGGAGCATTCCGGCTTCGGGTTGACTGCGATTTCCGCATCGGGCGATTCTTCCAAAATCCAGAAGGCCACTTGCTCATGCCATTTCGCCAACTGTGAGCAGTCGGCGCTGCCTGCTTCATTCATGATTTCGTATATCGGGTCGAAACGCTTTGTCTCTTTTACGATTTCCCGGACCAGGTTCTCCTGGATCCGCATGAGTTTCCTGTTCTCGACATCGTAGAAATTGGGAAGTGGCCGCTTCAAAAGCCGTTCCTCATTGTTTTTGAAAAACCAGGGCGTATCCTGAAACGCTTTCCGCAACGACCAGTGATCAAAAAGCGTCAGCATCACGCGCAGATCATGCGATTCCGCTTGCTCCATCACCTCTGTTAAACGTTTACGATAAGCAGGACTTATCTGAGACAACCTGTACTTGTTTCCCCGCCGGACGAAAGGCATCAGTTCATTGAACTTTCTCGCGGCGCCGGAATAGCCGGTCACCCATATGCGTTGAAAGTTCACGCCATGTTCGGACATCGAAAGAAAATATTTGTCCGCGCGAAATTCGGGATCGGTAATGATCTGGTAATCGGAATAGCCCAGATAGGTTTCACCGAAGAGCGGAGCGCCGATCGCAAATTGAAACAGCAGTACTATTAGAATAGAATGAAAAAAAGAGTTCTTCATGGAAATTACCCTGCAAGGCACACTTAAATTTTTTCCTTTATCTGAAATTCTCACTTTCCTAAATATGGGAGAAAAGACAGGAACTCTCAACCTTTCTTTTGCCTCCAAAGTGGCGGACATCTACTTTGACTCGGGAAAGGTGGTTTATGCCGTCTCGAATCAAGAAAAATTTCGACTGGCGGCTGTTCTCATTCGAAAGAAAAAGCTTGATGAACTCCGCTGGAAGGAATTCGAGGGACTGATGATGCAGCAAGGGGAGAAGTTCGGACGCATTGCTGTAGAACAGGGGGTTCTGTCAGAAGAAGAGCTTCAGGATTATCTAAAAATACAGGTCTCAGAAATCATTTACGATTGTTTCACGTGGGTTGAGGGAAAATTTACCTTTCTCGATGTGATTCAGCTTCCTGAACATGCTGTGACCATCTCCATCGACCATACAAATCTGATCATGGAGGGGGCGCGTCGAATTGAGGAGGTCGGTTACTTCTCGCAGAATCTACCCGGGAAAAATGCAATTTTGCGAACGGTACAGGATCCCATCAGCCACGAACAGATCAATTTAACACTGGAAGAATGGAAAGTCCTTTTTTTAATCGATGGAAAGCGAACGCTGGAAGACGTTACGGGCGAATCGTCTGAGAGCGTGCTCGATGTTTACAGACTTCTATTTGGACTCATTGCTAACAAGATCATCGCCGTGGTTCCCGAAGATCAGCAGAAGACGATAACGATTCAGGAAGAACCCAAACGGCCTCAGGTAGCGGTTCCAGTAAAAAGAATGAAGTCGGATACTAAACTCCTGATTTCAACGACGGCCCGGCTCACTTATAAAGACGTGCTCAAGATTACATTGGCCAGACTGACGCTAAAGAAGCCCGAAGCCGAGAAGGAGACATTTCCTTTACTGGAACAGGAATACTATATTGGCAGGCAGGTGGGAAATCAGATTCACCTTGAAGATCCAAGTGTTTCTAATGTTCATGCGCGTATTTTTAAAGGTCCGGAAGGGTTTGTGCTGGAAGATTTGAATAGCAGGAATGGTTCTTTCGTGAATGGAGTTCGGATAGACCGGCGACTGCTGCATGAAAATGATGCGATCCGTTTGGGAAACTCGAACTTTGTATATAACATTGTCTATGAGGTCAAACGGATTCCGAAGCCCGGAATGCCTTGACTTTCTGCGGTAGCAACAAATATCTATAATTAACTCAACCGCGAAGACGCCAAGTCGGAGGTTTCTGTGCACTATAGAATTGATAAAGATGAAGGGATGAAGGAAGAGGCCGATCAGGAAACCAGAGAGTGGTTGGAGTCTCTCGAGTATGTTCGACAGCATGGGGGACCTCAGAGGGTTCAAGATCTACTGCGTCAGCTTCAGATCTACGCACAAAAACAAGGCGTGGAAGTGCCCTTTACGGCCAACACTCCGTACATC
>JBKKAT010000728.1:0-3310 GCA_046714535.1 Acidobacteriota bacterium
TGGCTACATCGGAACTGTGGTTCAAAGTACTCCCGAAAGCAGAAAGATAGATCCCAAGGATAAAATCCATCTGGCACAAACGATTCACTTTGCATTCTCAGCGACGCAAAACAAGAATCATGAGCAAGCACTTCAAATGATTCAAGGTGTTTTGAAAGAAGATTCCACCATGACCGATGCTCATTTTGTCGCAGGAGTTTCGTATCTGGGGCTTAAGAAATATGACAAAGCACTGGACGAGCTGATGAAAACGCTTGCGCTTCGGCCGGACCAATCCGTGGTGTTTTTTAACCTGGGACACACATACGAAATGTTGGAAGATTTTCAAGAAGCGGAGTCCTGGTACCACAAAGTATTGAAGCAGGAACCGGATCATTTATATACCAATCTGAAATTGGGGCACCTGTACAGGCGTTTGAACCGGCTGGACGAAGCAAAAACGCATTTCACGCGGGCCATTCATTCTTATCAGGAATTTTTGGAGCAGACCAGAAGCGACGAGGCCCGTTCGGAACTGATTTCGAACATCGGAGAAATACAATTCGGCGCAGGAAATATCATGGAAGCCGAAATGAATTTGAAAAGGGCTGTAGAATTAACACCTGACCGCGAAACCCTGCATTTTAATCTTGCGCAAATTTACGAAGCCAAAGGAGATTTCGCAGGTGCTGTTACTGAATACAAAAAGGAAATCGAAATCGATCCTTCGAATTTCAAATCCTTTAATGATTTAGGTCTTCTTTACGGTAAAGTGGGAAAATTCCAGGAAGCTGCGGATTGTTTTCAGAAGGTGGTAGAACTTTTGCCGGAAGATCCCCGCGGCTACGTATTGCTCGCGATGGTTTATAAGAATATGGGGCGCGGTCAGGAAGCAGAACAGATTCTGATGAAAGCCCCGAAGAGACCAGAGCTGAATTAATGACTCTGGGAGGTTGTGATGATGAATAAAACATATTTGTTTACCGTTTTCTTGTTGTTTGTGACGTTTTCCTTATTCGCGAAGGAAAAGGAAGAGCTGATCCCTTTGAACAAGAAACACGCCCAGTGGTTGGATGAAGTTCATTGGATCATTTCAGATTATGAAAGCAAAGGGTTTCGAGCTTTGAAAAACGATGAAGATCGCGACCGTTTCATAGATGTGTTTTGGGAACAACGCGATCCAACACCGGGAACGGGAAGAAACGAATTTAAAGAGGAACATTACGTTCGTCTGGATTATGCCAATAAGACTCTGGGAAGGGAAACCAGCATTCCAGGATGGAAAACAGACAGAGGACGAATGTATATCCTGTTAGGAAAACCGGAGTTCGTCAAACGTTTCACGCAATCTCGATCTCATCCGATGGAACTCTGGCACTATGCGGGGTACAAAGGATTTGGATTGCCTACTTCTTTCTATTTGCTCTTTTTCCAAAAAGACGGATTCGGAGTCTATCGTCTTTATTCGCCGATGTATGATACGCCGAAGGCTTTATTCATTCAAGACGCAGAGCACAAAGATGCAACCAACGAAGTGCTTTACGATTATGCGAGAAGGGTTATCGATCCGGAACTTGCTCATGCCATGTTCAGTCCGATCACCAGCAGCGGCGGTCATCCCAGTTCTGTTGGCGACGCGATTGAAGCGGAAATGCATACGGCCAAGCTTCAAAACGCGCGCAACTATCAATCTGAAAAGCGGAGATATGTCGACGATTTCCTGCAAGGAAAACCGATCGTTAAGGTTTACTACTCAGTCGGATCAGATGGAATTCGTGATGGACTTTACTGGTTTCAGGCCCCCAATGGTAGTTTCTATATCGATTACTCCATTGAATATGAGCCACAAAAGCTGGAGATGGGTTTGTACGAAGAGTACTATACCTCTCTTTCAGTGGATGGATTGATTACCACAACAGACAAAGAAGAAGTGGATCAGATCGTTTCTACCCACGAAATAAAAATCAGCAAAGAACAGTTTGAAAAAATCAAAAGTATTCCTTTCCAGTTTCAGGGAAGAAGGCCTATTGTGCCTGGAAAATTCGGAATGACAATCGTGATGTCCAATAACGTGGCTCAAAGCAGCGCCACGTTCGGGCATGATTTCGAAATTCCTGATCTGTCCGGTTCGCACGCACCTTACGTAACACCTGTGATTCCGATTCTCTCCATAGAAACAGTTTCTGCTGAAGACAACAAAGTCCGCCCTTTTCAATTTGGCGAAAAGATGATTGTTCCCAACCTTTCTGCAACATTTGCACAGTTAAGTCCCATGAAGATTTTTCATCAGGTTATTTTTCCTGAAGATTTTTCTGCAGCTAAGGGTTCACTCGTTTTGCATTACAAAATCCTTTTTCAGGAAAAAGTAGAGTCTGAAATCACACAGGTTTTGGACGTTGAATCCGCTGATGTTGCAGGAAACTACGCGGAGATTTGGAAAGAGATTCCACTTTCAGCCGTTGCAATAGGGCATAAACAACTCGTTGTGGAATTGCATCAAAACAACAATTTGATCCGGCGCACATCGCCTCTGTCCTTCTCGGTTGTCAACGAATCTTCTCCGCCTGTTTGGAAATTCTCTGTAGCATTGCCCGGATACAATTCCCCGGTGCATAACTCCATCCTGGCAGGACAAAACCTTCGTTTGAAAAAACCTGTTGAAGCAAAGAAGCTGTTGGAATTGGCTTACCGCGCAGACACAGAGTCGTTAAAAACAGCAGTGCAACTGATGCGCGCTTCACTTCAGCTGAAAGATTATGCAAGAGTCCTGGAACTTGGATTACTCTTCGAAGTCAAAAATCCTAGAAATCCTGACCTTCTGTGGTTTATCGGTTGGGCCTATTATTCGCAGGAAAAATATGAGGAAGCGGTCAAGTTTTTCGAACGATTAAGATTGGAAGATTCGAGTCGGGTGGAAGTATTCAATCTGCTGGCCGATATTTACTACAGGATGAATCAGCCGCAAAAATCTCTTGAGCGTGTGCAACAGTCGCTTGCATTGCGACCAAATCAGAAAGACATTCTAGATCTGAAGCAAAGATTGGAATCCAAACAGTAGCAACGAAAGCACTACAGATGAGCGCCGGAAGTCGTCTTTGGAACCTGATTTCCGAGGCTAAAGCCTCGGATTTCCAATGCCGACTAAACCCCAACGTTGCATTAAAAACTTCCAACCCCCTCCTTACCTCCCCCTTCATAAGGGGGAGGAACCGCATGAACAGCAGCGATGCTCAAGTTCCCCCTCCTTATGAAGGAGGGGGTTAGGGGGAGGTTGGAAACCTAACTATCTGTGACCTTTTTCAAAAGGAACGAATGTTGCGTTATCCTATTT
>JBKKAT010000729.1:0-4824 GCA_046714535.1 Acidobacteriota bacterium
AATGAAATTCCACTCATTCTGTCTTTGGTTTTGGACAATAGCGCCAGCATGGACAACAAACTGGACGAAGTCCGGAAACTGGACCTTGCGCGCGACGCTGCCATGACCTTGCTGCAAGAACTCGGACCATTGGACCGTATGAAACTCACTCAGTTCAGCGATATCGTGAAAACAACGGAATTAACGCCTAACAAAGAAATCATTCGCGATGAATTGAAGAAAATGCAACCACGGTGGTGGCAGACAGCCATGTGCGATGCGGTTGCTTTATCAATCAAAGATCTCAACGGACAATCAGGTCGTAAGATCTTACTTCTTTGTTCGGATGGCCAGGACAATATGAGCACCGCTAAACTGGATGAAATCGTTGAACTGGTTTCACGAACCCCCGATCTTACGGTAATTGTACTGGGCACGATTGCGAACCTGCCGGTGATGGGTTTGCGCGGGAAGGTGAATAGTCTGCCGAACACTCCCATGTTTAGGGGAAAAGAGATTCTCCAGTCTCTTGCCGATAAAACTGCCGGATATGCTTTTTTCCCGAAGAACCTTAAAGAGTCCGAAAAAGTAAGCGCGCTGCTTCGGAGCTTTGTGCGGAGTCAATATTACGTTGCCTATCGCTCGACCAATCAGAAGCTGGATGGCTCCTTTCGTAAGATCAAGATTCAATGCAAACGGAAAGGAGTTCAGTTACGCTACCGCGCCGGCTATTACGCCAGCTGAGTATGAAACCAGAGATGAACACAGATAAAATTCAAATATCTCTGTTTATCGGTGTTCAGGCGCGTCAGCGCCCGTGGTTCCAAAAATGATATACAATGTTGCGCTATCATGACGGAACAGGCGCCAACAAGATCCGATTTTATTCGGGAAATCATAGAACAAGATAATCGAACGGGAAAGTTTCAGGGGAGAGTTCACACGAGATTTCCTCCCGAACCGAATGGATATCTTCATATCGGTCATGCCAAGTCCATCTGTTTGTACTTTGGAATTGCCCGGGACTATAACGGCTTTTGCAATTTACGTTTTGATGATACAAATCCCACTAAAGAAAGCCAGGAGTACATCGATTCGATTAAGAAGGATGTCCGCTGGATAGGGTTTGATTGGGAAGACCGTGAATTTTATGCTTCCGATTATTTTGAGCAACTCTATCAATGGACCATTCAGCTGATTCAAAACGGAAAAGCATACGTTTGCGATCTGAATGCGGACCAGATTCGAGAATATCGTGGGACTTTAACGGAACCCGGAAGAGAATCTCCTTATCGAAATCGACAGGTTGAAGAGAATCTGGATTTATTTGAGCGGATGAAAAAGGGTGAATTCCCAAACGGTTCACGAACGTTGCGAGCCAAGATCGATATGGCATCTCCGAATCTCAATCTGCGAGATCCGGTCTGTTATCGAATTCTTCACGCACACCATCCCCGCACGGGCGACAAGTGGTGTGTCTATCCAATGTATGACTGGGCGCACGGGCAATCGGATTCCGTAGAAGGGATCACGCATTCGATTTGCACGCTGGAGTTTGAAGATCACCGACCCTTGTATGACTGGTTTATTGATCAGCTGAAGATTCATCATCCCCAGCAGATTGAGTTTGCGCGACTGAACCTGACTTACACTGTGCTGAGCAAAAGAAGATTGCTCCAACTGGTAAACAGCGGTGTGGTTCAGCGATGGGATGATCCGCGCATGCCGACACTGTCCGGAATACGGCGCCGTGGCTACACTCCTGAAGCGATCCGGGCGTTTTGTGACAGGATTGGTGTGACGAAAGCGGACAGTGTTGTCGAGATTTCGCTGCTTGAATACTTTCTCCGCGAAGATTTAAACAAACGGGCCGCGCGTGTGATGGGAGTTCTTCGCCCGCTAAAAGTCGTCATTGAGAATTATCCTGAGGGGGAGGGGGAAGAATTGGATTGCATCAATAATCCGGAAGATGCTTCCATGGGCTCGCGAAAAGTGCCTTTTTCGCGTGAACTATACATCGAGCAAGACGATTTTCGTGAAGATCCTCCCAAACAATTCTACCGGCTGGCGCCAGGCCGTGAAGTGAGATTGCGATACGCTTATTTCATCACCTGCAAGGAAATCATTAAGGATCCGGCGACAGGAAAGATTATAGAACTGCGTTGCACGTATGATCCGGCGACGAAAGGCGGAGATTCACCCGACGGCCGCAAAGTAAAGTCCACACTGCACTGGGTTTCAGCTTCTCATTCAATTCCAGCGGAAGTGCGCCTCTACGATCATCTTTTTACCAAAGCAAATCCGGATGATGTAGGTGAAGGGCAGGATTATTTGTCCAATCTAAATCCCAATTCTTTGCAAGTTTTGAGTGGTTGCCGGCTGGAACCGAGTCTCCAGTCCGCTGTTTCAGGCGATTCTTTCAATTTGAACGCATGGGGTATTTTTGCCTTGATCCGGATAGCACGGGGGATCACTTGATTTTCAATCGAACCGTCACCCTCCGGGATACCTGGGCGAAAATCGAAAAACAAATCCACAAGTCCAGTTAATTTTGAACAGAAGGACGCGAAGGTCGCAAAGAATAAAATATTTTTTGCCATCGCGACCTTTGCGTGCTTCTGTTTAAAAAATAATGCTGAAAGAAATAAAAAGAAAACTGCGAGAACTTGCAAATCCAGAACGCGCAAGAGTCTCCTTGCGCTATTTCAAGACGGGCCCGGGAGAGTATGGCGCCGGTGACTGTTTTCTGGGGAACACAGTTCCGGATCTTAGAAAACTTGCCCGACAGTATCGTGATCTCCCGAAAGAAGAGATACTGGAACTGCTTCATTCCCCGATTCATGAAGAGCGTCTTCTCGCTCTTCTCATTTTGAATTTGCAATTCCAGACCGGAACGGAATCCCGGCGGAAAGAAATTCACCGGCTTTATTTGAGCAACATGAAGTGGATCAATAGTTGGGATCTTGTAGACTCTTCGGCGCCACTTCTGATCGGAAGCTACTTGTTGGAAAAAGAAACCAAAATCCTGGAAAAATTGGCTGCTTCAAAAAACCTCTGGGAAAGACGAACCGCGATTATCGCAACACTGGCGTTCATCAAGAAAGACAGGTATGACATGACGCTACAGCTAGCTGCCCGCTTGTTGAAAGACAAAGAGGATCTGATCCATAAAGGCTCCGGATGGATGTTGCGTGAAATCGGCAACCGGGATCCCAAGATCCTGGAAGATTTCCTGGATCTGCATGCCGCTAACATGCCGCGTACGATGCTCCGATACGCGATTGAAAAGTTCGACGAACCGAAAAGAAAAGCCTATTTGAAGAAGTAGGGGCTGGCCTTGTGCCTGCCCGTAAACGGGCGACCACAAGGGTCTCCCCTACTGCCCTTATGCAAGGATTTTGCATCTGCGAATCGCAGAAATATACTTGAACTATGCCCTTAGATGGTCTCAGAGTTCTGGTTGTAGAGGATGAATTTTTGATCCTCGAACTTTTTGAATTTACTCTAAAATTGAGTCAGGCAGAAGTCCGAACAGCGAGAAGCGTAAAGGAAGCACTGCATGTAATGGAATCCTGGCATCCCGAAGTAATTGTTACCGATATCGGTCTTCCGGAAAAAGACGGCTATTCCTTCATCAGCACTCTACGCTCGCAACCACATACCAAAACGATTCCCGTAATCGCTTTGAGTGGATATGTCTCCCCCAATCAGGAAGGACCGGAGAAAGACGAAAACCTCGTCAAGATCGGTAAACCCGTCGATCCGGATTATCTGGTAAAAATTCTTGCAGAAAAATCCAGACAGATTCGCGGGAAATAGGCGCCGGCTACCGGCTTGTAGTAGCAAATTCATTCGCTATAAAAAGCTCGCCTAACTGCTTGCTTGAATCATTCCGTCCATAACGTTCTTAAGCGTGAAGTAAATGATACCTTTCCGGTCTTCTCTGACCGGCTCTTCAGCTTCCATAACGCTTGTAAGAACGGCCTCATGCAGGAACGGTTGCGCGTAGTTTTGAACTTCGCGAAGCATCGAGCCTGGATCATTTGCCAATCCGTCGTAAAGCAAATCGTCCAGTCTCTCCAGTTGTTTCATAGGCATGCGTTTCATCTTCGGGAATTTCGAACGCATCGAATGCCAGATCAGCAACACCATTGTGATCAGTAGATCATATTCTTCTTCATTCAATTCTTCCCGTTCAGCGACCGCGGCAATGTAAACGAGCAACGGTTCCTGTTTTTTCTGAAACGTCCGCATGAATTTTTGAATATCCGCTTCAGTGAAAGTCCCAAAAGATTCCAGGATTGCATTAATTTCGTCCTGCGTAATCTGCATCATATGGGAATGATACCATTTCGCGGTATTCTACTCAGGTCAAAAATGCCGAAGTCAAACGATAAGCAGCTAGGTATGATGCGCCGGATCACGAGGCGTGACTTTCTCAATGGCGTAGCCCGTGTGACCGCCGCTTCTATGACGCTTCCATTCTGGATTCCCGACCTTTATGCCGGAGAAGAAGAATATCCTCCGGCATTGACCGGTATGCGTGGAAGTAACGATGGTTCTTTCGAAGTAGCGCATCAGCTGCGCGATGGAAAATTCTGGAGCGACTATGGCGATTCTGAGGATACAAAAGAAGCCTACGATCTGGTAATCGTAGGAGCAGGAATTAGCGGATTGTCTGCTGCTCATTTTTTTCTAAAGGATGCGGGACCAAAGGCACGCGTTCTCATTCTGGATAATCATGATGATTTCGGAGGCCACGCACGACGTCAGGAATTTAACACCGGAAAATCACTCCTCTTGACGTTTGGCGGAAGCTACGCGATCGAAAGTCCGGCCCCCTAC
>JBKKAT010000730.1:0-2506 GCA_046714535.1 Acidobacteriota bacterium
GTCAAGGAAAGCGCGCGGGAAAGATTATTGGAGTAATCGCGAATATATTCGAAACTACTGAAGTAATCCACGACTCCTTTCGCCACAAAATCGCCGGGCAACTTTTGATTGACAGCTCCATGGACAGTCCATTCAGGACCCAGCAACGAATCATCCGTGAAATAATATTTGACGTTTCCATCTTCCTCTTTGGACGCAGCATAACGGAATTCAGCGCCTGCGCCAAAACCACGTTCCGCGTAATGGTCCAGCCAGTATGTGGAATCCATGGACTTGTTCATTGCCCAGAAAAAAGAGCCACCCACCCAGAATCCCTTGCGGCTGTTTGGACCGAATGAAGGAAACAGAAACCCGGTGGAACGATCCCGTTTTATTGGCCACATCATGTAGGGAGAATAAAAAATCGGAATATTTTTAGCTTTTAGAGTGAAATTTTTAAAATGAATATATTCGTTGATGGTCATCCGCGCGGTAGTTGTATTCAAACGCCAGTGCGGAACAATCTGATTGCACTCTGTAAAAACACCATCGTACAGTATGTATTCTTCCTCGCCGATCTTGTCGAGCTTTTTTCCCCAGAAGAAGATCTGCGGCGGAACAAATCCGCGGGCGTTGTACATGGAACCTTTTTTGGTGTCCAGATTCAGTTCCAGGCGATCTCCGGTAAGATGCTGATCGGCTTGATCGAGAACGACGTTGCCGGTGGCAATCAGATCCTTGGTCTTCGCATCATACTCAGCATGATCAGCCTGCAATCGAAAACCCTGATAAGCAAGATCCACGTAACCATCCATCACATAGTAATTCGGACGGATCTCGTTTTGTGTTTGAGCTGCAATCCGCAATTCCTTAGTAAAAGTGGGGCGAGCGGCCTTACCCTTCTTGGCGAGATCGGGCCTTTTTGCTGTGATCGTTTCCGTTTCGTCGGCCGGCGCTTCTGTCGGGAAGAGACCGCCCGTTTTCTCAACCGGAGTTGGTTCCTCTTCGGTCTGAGCAAAAACGGCGAAAGGGATTATGAAAAAGAATAAGACAAGAAATATTCGTTTCATCATCGTCAACATTTTACCTTATTTTGGAGCGCCGACTACGTTCATCAGCGCGTTATAATAAAGATGCATGACCAAACAGTACACGACGTTCGACCAATTCTGGCCTTACTATGTCCTGGAACATTCTCAAAGAGGAACCCGCTTGCTGCATTTCGCTGGCACATCGTTGTTATTCCTGTTGCTGATCCATGCAATTCTGACTCAATCCTTGTGGAGTATGCTTGCCGGTGTGATCTGCGGCTATGCTTTCGCGTGGATCGGGCACTTTTGCTTCGAAAAAAATCGGCCGGCAACATTCCAGTATCCTTTCTTTTCGCTGATCGGAGATTTCAAAATGTACGGTTTGATGTGGACCGGAAAAATGGGACAAGAAGTAGAACGGATGAAGCTTCGAACCACGTGATCCTTCATGGTCAACTGGGTCGATGCGCACACACATCTCGATTCGGATGAGCTCTTTTCCGAAAAAGAAGAAGTGCTCAATCGCGCTTTTAATGCCGGAGTTACGCGGGCATTGCTCGTCAACAGCGAACCAGCGCAACAGAGTTTCGAACGAACGCTGACCTGTTTGCGGCTATCGCATCCTGTAAAACGATTTGCAAGTTTCGGCATTCATCCACATCAAGCAAATCTGTATGACTCAGAATTGGAGAAAAAGGTCCGGGAGCTTCTCGAACATCCGGGCGTTGTAGCGCTGGGTGAAATTGGATTGGATTTTTATTACAACCATTCTCCACAGGATGTCCAGATTTCTGTTTTGAAGAAACAGCTGACACTGTCGCAAGAAAAGCAATTGCCTGTGGTGATTCACTGTCGCGACGCCTATCCTGATCTCGCTCAAATTCTGTCTTCGCTCTCTTCAAAATGGCAAGGAATGATCCATTGTTTTACGGGAACACCGTTTGAAATGGACCCTTTGTTGCAACTCGGCTTTCATATCTCGTTTTCTGGAATCGTCACTTTTCCGCGAGCGAAAACGCTCCAGGAATCCGCAAAACTTGTTCCGCTCGATCGAATTCTTGTCGAAACGGATGCTCCTTTTTTGGCCCCCGTACCACACAGAGGAAAGCGAAATGAACCGGCCTTTGTGGTGGAAACTGGAAAATTCATAGCCTCGCTTCGCAGCCTGTTTGAAGAGAAACTGTCAGACGCTGTCTCCACAAATTTCGAAAAGCTGTTCACTTGACGCTGCTTGCAACCGCACGTAATATTGAAAACGATTTCCAAAAAGTCATGGAAGAAGAATTAGAAGTACTTCGGGAACATTTATCCCGCAAGAGGTTAAAGCGAACCGGGCAACGGGAAACGATACTGCAAGTTTTCCTGCAATCCAAAAAACATTTGACCGTAGAAGAGCTTCACAAGCTTGTGAACGTTCAGGATCCCAGCATCGGATTGACCACGATTTATCGGACGATGAAACTTTTTTGCGAGTGCAGTCTTGCGCGGGCAAATTA
>JBKKAT010000731.1:0-4941 GCA_046714535.1 Acidobacteriota bacterium
TCTAAATCCCAAACGACTCTGGCTGAAATTTTTCGCAAGCAGGGTTTTGCAACCGGAGCTTTCGTAAGTGCTTACGTTTTAGATTCCATCTGGGGACTCGACCAGGGATTTGATACGTATTTCGACAATTTTGAAGTCTCCAAAGAACAACGCTTCCGCTTTTCCAGTGTTCAGCGAAATGGCGAGGAGTCGGCCAAACAATCAATCGAGTGGTTAAAAGCCAATGGAGACAAACGATTTTTCCTGTGGACACATTTTTACGATCCGCATACGCCTTACGAGCCGAATGCGGAATACGAACAGAAATATCCGGAAAAACCATATATTGCTGAAATCGCATACACCGACTCTGTAATCGGCAAGATGTTGGATTATCTTGAGCAGAAGGGACTTCGAGAAAAAACAATCATCCTGCTAACCGGCGATCATGGTGAGAGTCTGGGAGAGCATGGGGAATCGACTCACGCAATGTTTGTTTATGACTCCACGCTTCGAGTTCCGATGATTCTTTCCGCGCCGAAACGGGAAATGCGCGGGAAGATCGTCCGGCAACAGGCTCGCTCCGTTGATATCGCGCCCACTCTGCTACAGCTGGCCGGACTCCCCGTACCGGAGGATGTACAGGGCCGCAGCCTGCTGCATTTGATCTGGGACGAAGAGTCCCGTTCCACGGCGTCTTACGGTGAAGCTTATTATCCGCAATATCACTACGGGTGGAGCCGCCTGCTTTCACTGCGGACCTCCGACTTCAAATACATCGATGCTCCAAAACCGGAACTTTACGATTTGAAATCGGACCCCGGAGAGACAAAGAACCTCTACGATTCGAAAACAGATATGGCGAAGGAAATGAAATCGGAGCTTGTCAAAATCGCGAACCAGCAACAACAGGATGCCCGGATGCAACCGGGCGCTGTCGATGCGGAAGTTCATGAGAAACTCGCCGCATTGGGATATGTCGGAGCGTTTGTCAAAACTGCAAACGAAGATCCCTCCACTCTGCCGGATCCAAAAGACAAAATATGGTTATTCAACCTGATTCAGGATGCGCAGGAAGCGTCGCTGGATGAAAAAACGGAGGAAGCAATCGCAAAGTGCAAGAAAATTTTGGAGCTCGATCCTGGAATTGTGGACGCGCAGTTCCTTTTAGGAAACGAGTACTATCGAAGCAAGCAGTATCCGCTGGCCGCAGACGCGTTCAAGAAGACTCTTGAATTGAAACCGGATTACGACGCGGCCATTGTGAACCTCGCCAACGTGTATCGCCGCATGGGAAAAAACGAAGAAGCAATGCTGGGATTCCAACACTTTCTTTTGAAGAAGCCGGACAATGCTCAGATTCTGTATCTGGTCGGGGAGCTTTATCTGGCAATGGATCGGCCTGAGGATGCGCTGGAATCTTTTCAAAAAGCACTCGCAGCGGAGCCGAATGCGAGCTGGATTTATAACGGCATAGGCGTCGTCCATTACAAGAAAAAAGATTACCCGGGAGCGGAACAACGTTTTCGAAAAGCGTTGGAGTTGAACCCTGAAACAGCCATGGCCCATTTTAACCTTGCACAACTTTACGAAAAACAAGGGCACGGACAACGCGCGCTGGAAGAGTATCGCGCAGAACTGGTTGTGGCGCCGAAGAATGTGAAGGCGCATTTCAATTTGGGCAGACTATATATGAAGGGGGGAGAAATGGATTCCGGCATCAAGCACATGGAGTCAGCAATCGAAACGGAGCCGGAATTTGCAATTGGACATCTCTTTCTTGCACAGGCTCTGGTAGAAAAGGGGAATCTTCCGAAGGCCAAAGAGCTCGCAGAGAAGGGGCTCGCCCTCGATCCTGGACCGGAGTACAGGCCGCTCGGTCACTTTGTGCTCGCGGATATTTACAACAGGCAGGGCCTTCATGATCTCGAAAGAGAGGAACTTCGCAAAGCAAATGAGCGCCGGCTTTAGCCGGCAACGCCGACTTTATTTAGTCGGCATATAGGGCCGCGGGCTTTAGCCGGGCTTTAGCCCGCGTAATTCATCATCATAACAATACCCTTTGCGTTTGAAATCCGTGACACTTTTTCGGCTCATTTCCTGCTTTACAGGATAGGCAGACGAATCTCGTATCAAATACAAAGGAGTAAGAGATGAGGAAAGTCAGATATGCAGTTTGTGCGCTGCTAACAATAGCATTCACTGCTTGCAGCATTTCATCTGCGATTGCACAGGATCAACCATCCGAGCCCCGGAACAAAGTAGTCACCGAAGAAATGCAAAAAGCATTGTTAAAACAGCAAGTGCTGGAACAGATCACGATGGATAGGGCCAGGTTTGTGGAAGGGCTTGTCGGGCGCTGGGTCTCGCTTACGATTGACAAGGGAGCGGAACTTCGGAGTACGTTCATGATTCTCTCTGATGACAGACTTGCAGATGCCAGCAACGCAGACACAAGGGATGGGCTAAACAAGATACTTTTCGGGACCGAGGATATTGGAGATCCGAGTGTTGATCTGGTTTTCACTAAATTAATCCCTTGCCGAATCATCGATACCCGGTTGGCCGGCGGAATTATCGCAGCGGGTACAACTCGAAATTTCCGTGCTCATGGCTCCTTTACCAGTCAGGGGGGCGATCCAGGCAATTGTGGTGTCATCGGATTTGACCCAGCCGCACTTGTGCTAACGATCATCGCCGCCGATCCTGTAGGGAAAGGTAACCTTCGTGCCTTTCCGAAAGGTGCCGCTATTCCGAACGCCGTGGCAATCAACTACACTGCAGGATTCAATCTTGCGAATACGACAATTGTTCCTTTGAAGCAGGATGGTCTCGACCCGTTTGAGTTCACCATCAGTTCACTCGGTTCCAGCTCCCATGTTGTTGCGGATGTCGTAGGGTACTTTGCTCTTCCTGCTAAAACACCGCTGAGCTGCTTCACGCAGAGCAAATCCGTTAGCATCCCGAATAACACGAACTGGGACTTCCAGACAGATGCATGCTCTCCTCTTTACGCGCTGACCGGTGGCGGAGTGAACTGGACTTTTGCCTGTCAATCGAACGTCGAGTTCTGGCAGAACTCTCCCAATGTCGCCAACGACGCATGGCGAACGCGAGGCCGTAATACATGCGGGAGCAACATAACGATCACTGCTTACGCGCGGTGTTGTTCGATTCCAGGATTTTAAGTTCGTCAGAACTTCATGAAGGAGGAGAATATGAGGAAAGTGAATCACAAATATGCAGTTTGGCCGCTGCTGACCGTAGCACTGATTCTTTGCAGCAGCATTCCACTGGTTTTCACGCAGGAGAAAATGAACGAGTCGATCACAGAAGTGACCATAGAAACGCAAGAGGCAGCACTCAAACAGCAAGTGCTTGATCAGATCGCGGTCGAAAAGGCCAGGTTTGTGGAAGGAGTCGTTGGCCGCTGGGTCACGCTCACAAGGGACGGTGGAGCGGAACTGCGAAGCGGCTTAATGCAGCTTTCGAATGATAAACTTGCTGATGCCGGCAGCGCTAATACTATGGAGGCGGTGGACAAAATTCTGTTTGATACCGAGGATATTGGAAGTCCAAATCTGGATTTGGTCTTCAATAAAATACCACCATGCCGAATCATCGACACGCGGTTCATGTCGGGAGGGCACCTACCTCTCCTGGTTGGTGTAACTCGAAGTTTTGACAGTAATGCCGCAGATTTTTCTGGCCAGGGCGGGAGTAAAACAAACTGTGGTCTACCAGGAAGTGACGTAGCTTCCCTTGTAGCCGTAGTTGTCGCAGTGGATGCCCAGGGAGTTGGCAACCTGCGTGCATTCGAGAAAGATACTCCTCCTCCCATTGCCGCGGTAATCAACTACAATTCATCAAACAATCTTGCGAACAGCGTAGTGATTCCGCTCAAGCAGGCCTTTGGTGATTCATTGGAATTCAGTCTCCGTGCGTTCGTCTCTAACACGGATGTTGTTGTGGATGTCGTCGGCTACTTCTGGGCACCTTCCGAAACACCGGTTAGTTGCACGACGCTCACTCAGTCCTTGTCCATTGCGCAAAATAATAACTGGCTATTCTCAACAGCGGCCTGCCCTTCTGGTACGACGCTTACCGGTGGCGGCACGAACATGAGCGGCTGTGGTACAAACGTTTGGTTCTGGCAGAGTTCTCCCAATGCTACCAATAACGCCTGGCAGACACGAGGCAGAAACCACGCTTGCGGAGCCACTATAACAGTCACTGCTTTCGCGCGTTGTTGTTCGATTCCTGGAGTTTGAGTTCAATGCCGGCTAAACCCGGCGCTCCACTTACTTGCAACTGCTATAGATTGCAAGAGTGTTGTTCGGAATGTTCTGCACCGTTTCGAACTCATTGCTGCTAACGCGAAAATCGTGCCGGATGATTACGTTTTGCGGGAGCGTCACATCGTAGCGAATCTGTAAGGCGATCGAAGTAAGCGGCCCGATGTTATCCAGGCGACAGGTCAACAGATCCTGCGTAGCACTGCATCTGCCCGAACTGTCCGATGCAAACCGTAGCTTGAGGGAATTCGTGTGCCGAGTACCGCAGTCATAGCTGTCGTGCCCGAATTATTTCTGTGTAACGTTCTCCGTCAGGCTGGTTTTCTTAGTTCTTTTGCAATTTCCGCTGATTCCCAAATCAATGAATCGAAGCGGATCCGTCGATAGTGTTACGTAGATGTAAAGAATTAGATAAGAGGGAAGTTTCCTTCTTACTCCTCTTAGAGTGCGGCGTATTCGAACAAGCTGAAGCGAAATTTTTGCTGGTCGCGAATGTTCCGGGCAATCACTCCGTGCAAGGACTCATTCCATGTTGTGTACTGGTCAATGAAACGATCGGCAGCAGCTTTATCTCCCGCGAATTGAATCGCCAGTGTTTTCGCAAGCATCTTTGCGACAACGTCATGATATTGATCGTAGTGGATCTTCAATTTCTTATCCTCGAAAG
>JBKKAT010000732.1:0-6970 GCA_046714535.1 Acidobacteriota bacterium
GGAGCATCAACATCTCTTGATAAAAAAGAATGGGGGACCGGATTAACTCCAATTTGCGCTTCCGTGCTTTATAAATTCGGACTGCGTAATAAATAAGAACCGGTAGCAATCCAATTGCGACAAGTGAAAAACGATTCTGCTTCCACAGAGTCTGCCACCACTTCTGCTGACTCGTGTCCTTACTCGACTTTTCCCGAAGTGTTTCGTTTAGTTTCCTGTATTGTTCGCGAACCGACGAAAGCACGTTCAGCTGATCTTGAGCTGAAAAAATCAGAATATATCTATCCCAGAAGAAACTGATCGAATCAAAGATCTTTCGCGGATTGATGATTTCCCAGATGGAACGGCTTGCGACCGCCGCCACGGCACGGGGGGAAGGATCAAAATCCACCCAAAGACCATTTCCAAAATAAACTTCGACCCAGGAATGAGCATCACTCTGCCGCACTGTATAAAATTCTCCGATTTCGTTGTATTCACCTTCGAGAAAACCATTCACAAGACGCGAGGGTATTCCAACGTGTCTCAGCAAAAGAACCATTGCCGTTGCAAAATATTCACAATGACCCATTTTCTTTTCGAAGAGAAAATGCGATACCGGATCCGTCTCTGATCGCGGCAAATCGGTTGTCGTGTACTGGTAATTCTGTTCCAGATAGGACTGGACCAACGCAACACGATCATAGAGAGTGTTCGCTTTGGAGGTAATTTGCCGGGCCAGATTCTCAATATCCGGTTTTCGTGAATACAGCCTTATGTAATGGTTAGGTATAGTTTCGGTGGGCGGAAAATTTAACGATCTTAACTGTTCCGGAGTTAACATGTTGATGTGACTGTAAACGTCGTAATGCTCCGGCCTCCCCATGCCAGTCAATGTCCCATTTACATCACGGCCCACGCCAAAGAAATTGCCTTCGATTTTGACCACCTTGTATTGACCGAAAATCACACCGGAATCGATCGGTGTCAGATAAATCTCTTGTTTGACGAGCGTAGCAGGATTCTGCTGACCTGGAGAAACGATAAAAGTGTTGGAGGAATCTTGAATTAGAAAGTCCGTACCGTGTCTGCTTGTGCCCCAGGATTTGCCGTCGTACCTGTTGAATGCCACGCCGCGCCAATAAAAGCGATGACCCGGGGGGATTCGTCCGCCCGATACACGGATGCGCATCACTTCCCCCGTGTTTTCCTGGATTTTGGCAATATCTCCCAGTTCCACCTTCTTTGAAAAGCCGGAAACATGTTGCGTCTGATCCAGTTTCATTCCACCAAAATATCCGAGTTGTGCACGCGGCAGAATGAAGAAAATAGCCAGCGCGAACACCATCATTAGTACCGTTGCGGCTCCGATAAATCCCCAGTAGCGCGCATGAAACAGTGAAAAAGGAAATGGTTCAGTGGGATCGGATTTGATCCACATTTTGATCAAAGTGATCGATAAAATATTCCATACAAACAAGAGTGAAAATAGAACAATCATGTAAAGCATTTCAATTTCAACGCTGAGCGCGGTGGCGGCCAGCATGCTCAAAAAGGTCAGAAGATAAAGCTGGTAATAGTCTCGATGCGATTGCAGATTAAAAAGCTTGTTGATGATGATGAAAATGAATAAATGAACGAGAGAGGGAGCAAGACTTCTGGTAATCCAGAACCAATCGGCGAAGAAGAAAAGCAGATACAGGAAGGACGCAGCCTCCCAGAAAGAACCTCCGCGAGGACGTTGGACAAAGATCAGAGTGAAAAGGCTGATGACCAGCAAAATCGTGGAGGACATCCACAATTTTTGAGTGAGTAGAAGCGATACGCCGCTCACGAAAACAAGCAAGTGAGCACCCAATCGCAATGCGGACTTTACCTTTTCGAGATTTGGATCTGGTCTGGCCACCTTTGGATTCATACTTCAATACTGGAATCTTCATGCATCAGGTGTTGCCAATCTTCTACATACAAGGTGCGAACGCCGGCGCTAACCAGTCCGAGACGGGGGCTGAAACGGCGCGAGCGCAACTGCAACACAACGGCCTCAAGGGATTCTGGAAACTCCACCGTTTCATTTGTATTTTTTCCATCCCATTCGGCGAGGTGAGTAAGCAACGGAATGATCGAAACTCCCGTTTCAAACACCTTCCCGGGTAGTACAATTCGAGCATCAATTTCCTTTTCCCTGAACAAAAAGGCAAGTGAGGCAAGGAAACTGATTGCGGTCTCAAATGTCGGATCGTGTGGATCTTCCGGAAAACAATCGAAGTACAGATAGAGATCGTGGCCCTGTTCCCGCTGGTACTCTTTTACGAGAAGTTTCTCCGCTTTGGCAGATGCTTTCCAATGAATTCTTTTCGATGAGTCGCTGCTGTTGTAATCCCTCAAATGCAGCAATTGCTGGCTATCGCCGCGATAAGGAGATTCACGAAGAATGCCTTCAGCGAACCGGGAAAGAATATCTTCGGAAAAACGATAAATGCGAGGATAGATTCGGACCGGGTGCTCCAGAAAATATCGACGGATTTTCAGGAAAAAGGAAAATGGAAATTGTGTTTGCAATTCCATTTCGCGCAGCATGAAAACTCCACGCCGCGGAAAAAGAAAGCGGGCGTAACCGCTCACTTGATTTTCCGGAGGAATCCAAAAAAAATGACGACTGATACTGGCAAATTTTGGATCGCGCACCGCAAAACGGATGGCTAAAGATGGAAATTTTCTTTTCCTATTGAAAATAGAAATGTAGCAAAGAGACTGGACTCCGGCAAAAAGATGATTCGGAAATTGAAGTGTGGGCTCCAGGCCCTGTAAGATCCGGCGGCTCGCAATTCCCGAGACAACAATCATTCCCAGCATCAATGAGAAAATGAGATACAGAATGTTGTTACCCGTATTCACGGCCGCTGCGCCTATCGCCAACGAAAGAAGCATGAAAATCACTCCTTCGCGCGTAAATTCAACAGCAATAGGCATGCGCGGGAGTTTTATTGCAAATTGCATATTGTTTAGTGTCCAGTGACTAGTGACCAGTGGCTAGTGAAAACCGCCGGAATACTGGTCACTGGCCACTAGTCACTAGTCACTTCTTTTAGGTCCACATCAAATCGAGTTGCTTGGGCGATTTAAGATACTTAATTCGTAAATTATGTTTTCCGTTTTCTTTTACGTTCACTGTTATTTTCTTCGACGCAGAAACACTTTTTTCTCTGCACACAACATGAACAAGAACATTGGTTTGCCCGACCGGCACCTGTAAGGAACCGGTTAGCTTTCCTTTGTAATTCTTGAACATAAGTACTTTCTTTTTCTCTCCGGACAAACTTCCTTCAAAGGCGAGTTTGTCATTTGTAAAAATATAAAATGATCCTGATGGAAATCCATGTTCGAACTCGAAATCTACAGAAGCCAGTTTGATTTCAGGAAGCGGTTGCAAGGTTACAGGATTGACGTGCTCTATTTTGGGTTGCGGCAAAGCGATAACTTTTGGAGTTTTCACGACCTCGACCGGAGGAGGAGGAGGTGCTGATGGTGGTGGCTCCAATTTCTTCTGTTCCTCCAGAGCTTTTTTCTCCACCACTAGCTCCAGGAATTTTTTGGCATCCTGATTGTGTGGATCCAACACCACAATATCGTTCAGTTCTTTGATGGCCTTGTCATTAATCCCGTTCTCCACGTATTTCATAGCAAGATCCCATTTGATTCTGATCGCGTTCTGTCTGGATAGTTCTGCAACGGGATCCGGTTTGTTAGAAACCGGCGTTTTTGCTGTCTCTTGTTTTCGCTCTGTGATAGAACGAATCAAGTAGATCGAACCGAAAGTTAACACAAGAACCAGCAGAATCAGGATGCCCAGTGAAGCCATTTTTTTTCTGCTTCCCACACCGGAGAGTGTCAGATTGGCCGAACCGGCAACGCGCTGACGCGGTGCCAGAACTTCACGGTGTTCCGGCAACAGCGGTGGTGGTAAAGAACCTGCCGCGGTCGATTCCGGATCCATTTCGCGCAGTTCTTCAATCTCGTTTGTGGTCATAGCCAGCTTCCTGATATCCCGAACCAGCTCAGATCCTGTTTGATAGCGATCAGAAGGATTCTTTGCAAGAACCTTTATAAGAATTTCGTTGTATGCTTCCGGAACGCTCGGATTCAGCGTGCGGGGCGGCACGTGTAGAACATTGACAATCCGGTATGAAACTGTATTGAAGCTATCTCCCGCAAACGGACGTTCGCCGGTCAGAAGCATGTAGAAAATCACACCTAGGGAAAACAGATCACTTCGACCATCAACCTGAGTTTTCCCTTCGATTTGTTCGGGTGACATGTAATTTGGTGTGCCGATGAATTGCCCGCTTTGAGTCAAATCAGAGCTCTGAAGCCTCGCAATTCCAAAATCCATAATTTTCACTTTCATTCCGGGAAGGATCAGAATGTTGGCAGCTTTGATATCCCGATGGACAACTCCTTCGTTATGAGCGTAATTCAGGGCGTCAGCGAGCTGGGCGATCATGTTATTGATGTCTTCCAGCGGCAGCAAAATGCCACTCGCTGCAACTTCGGCGATTGTGGTTCCTTCCAGGAACTCCATGACTATGAAAGGAGTGCCGGACTCTTTATCTTCATCCACATCGAAAATGGTGACGATGTTCGGATGGCTGAGTTTTCCTGCGGCTTTTGCCTCTCTGTTAAACCTGCTTAAGTAAACGTTCTTTTCTTCGGGTGTGACTTCAAAGGAAATTTGTATGGCCTTGATCGCAACTTCCCGTTCAATGACCGGATCATGAGCCTTGTAAACAACACCCATCGCTCCGCGGCCGATTTCGCGAATGACAATGTAGCGCCCCAATTTCCTGGGAATGGTGTTCATGTTATGATCAAATTATATCGTTGTTTTATCTCTGCGTCCTCAGCGATCTCGGGAACAGATTAGATTGACCGAAAAAGCATTTCCATCGAAATTTCTATCACTTCTCAAACGAGCAGAACGGGTGATGATCTCAACCGGGGCAGGTATTTCTACGGAAAGCGGAATTCCTGCTTTTCGCGGCTCGGATGGCCTTTGGGAGAACTTCAAACCGGAGGAGCTTGCCACGCCGGAAGCTTTTCAAAGGGATCCGAGGAAAGTATGGGAATGGTACGACTGGCGTAGACAGAAAATCAGTAAAGTAGAACCCAACGATGGGCATCGCGCCCTGGTGGAAATGGAGTCGATTTTTCCAAGAATGTTTCTATTCACGCAAAACATCGACGGGTTGCATCAACGTGCAGGAAGCAAGCAGGTTCACGAACTTCATGGAAGTATCTGGAGAGTTCGCTGCCTGAAAGAAAGAAGAACTTTCGAGACTTTTCAAATGCCGTTCGAGCAAATGCCACCTCATTGCGAGTGCGGAAGCTTGATTCGACCGGATGTTGTATGGTTTGGAGAAGCTCTTCCTGCGGATGTATTAGCAACAGCCTGGCAGGTGGCTGCGAATTGCGATGTCTTTTTTCTCATTGGATCATCGGCTACCGTAGAACCAGCCGCTTCTTTCGCATGGATTGCAAGAGAAAATGGCGCTGTGGTGGTAGAAATCAATGATGAGATCACCCCTGTTACGGAGATTGCCAACGAGTGTTTTCTGGGAAAATCGGGAATCGTGCTGCCGCAGCTGGTGAAAGCGCTGAGAAATGATGGCTGAGAAAATCCTGTACATCGAAGCAACTTCCGGAGTTTCCGGCGACATGCTCCTGGGAGCCTTATTGGACGCAGGCGTTCCGGCCGAAGTGCTGTCCGAAACGTGGACCGCGCTGGGTATCGATAACTACGAAGTGGAAATATTCCAAACGCAAAAAAGCGGCATGAATGCGTTGCGATGCCGTGTCTCTGCTCAGGAAGCGAAAGGGCCGAAAACATGGAAGGAGTACAAGTCTTTACTGGAAAACGCAAACCTCCCGGATCAGATTCGCGGGCAGGCGATTTCACTGATCAAACGGCTCTTTGAGATTGAAGCCTCTATTCACGGATCCAGTCTTCAAAAGCTGCACCTCCATGAAATGGGCGGAACGGACCTGTTACTGGATGTCACCGGAACGCTTTCCGCGTTGGACTACCTCAAGCCTGCTCTGATAAAGTCCTCCCCGGTCAATACCGGCCGCGGATTCCTGACCTTTTCGCATGGGCGTTTTCCCATCCCTGCTCCCGCAACTACTAAGCTTTTAGAAGGAATACCGGTATTTCAGAATGAAGTGGAGGGAGAGCTAACGACTCCCACCGGGGCGCTCTTGATCAGCACGATTGCGAGATCGTTCGGAGAAATGCCGGGAATGAAGCTGGAAAAGACAGGAGTGGGAGCTGGTGAAATGGAAATTGCCGGACATCCCAATGTACTGAGAATTTTTCTCGGTACCGGCATGTCTCCGGAAGAAGAAATCTACATCGTGGAAACCAATCTTGACGATTCTTCTCCCCAGGTTCTTGCGTATTTTATGGAAAAAGCATTCGAACAGGGAGCACTGGACGTGTTCTTTACGCCGATTTTCATGAAGAAGAACCGGCCTGCGGTTCGCTTGACTCTCCTCACTCCGGCCGGTCTGTTGGAATCACTCTTAAAACTGTTGTTTTCGGAAACAACGGCAATCGGTCTCCGCTACTGGAAAGTGGACCGGAAAACTCTGGACCGGCGATGGAGCAAAATTCATTTGGGAAAAGAGGAGATTCGGATCAAAGAAAGTTATCTAAATGGAAATCTGGCCAATTACCAGCCCGAATATGAGGACTGCAAGAAGGTGGCGGAAAAAACTAAGAGACCTGTAAAGGAAGTGATCGCGCAGGCAATCCACAAATATTTGTCCCGGTAGTGGCAGAGCATAAATAATCGTGGATCGTGATCGTAATCTAAATCGAATTTCTTTATTCGATTTTGTCATAATCATTGATTGTCGATCATGATCAAGTTACGATCACGATCCGCGATCCCTGGAAAGTGCTCTGCCACTACAAGGCTTTCCAGATTTGAGG
>JBKKAT010000733.1:0-6015 GCA_046714535.1 Acidobacteriota bacterium
CGGTCCATAATGCCGGCGGGACGCCTGCGGTCCATACGGTCGGTTAATCTTCGAGAGCCGGCTGCAGGGAAGCCCTGTACTCTTCGGGTATTTGGTTCTTCCAGTTTTCCCAGTGACTTCTCCAATCTTTTTGCAAGCTTTCGAATTGCGGATCTATTTCCCACAACAACTGATAGGAACAATGAATAATGTGATTCTGGCGCTGCGATTTGGCCATGTCTAAGAGTTCATACACTTTTGGAATTGCGGGAGGACGTCTGAGCACTTTCTGTAGTTCGAAAATCTTGATGCGTATCCTGGGTAACCAGACGTCCTGGTTATAGTAAAGGGCCTGTCTTTCTGCATCTTCTGCAAAACGCAAAGCTTCCGGCATGCGATTCAGGTGCTCCATTTGATGCGCACAAATCAAAGAGGTAGCGATCATCAAATATGCATAGTCTGTTGAGTCAGCCAACGTTTTCATCTCGCGCTGTAAATCCTGCAGTTCCGTTTCCTTATGATCCGTACAAGCCTCAAAAGCCTTCGCGGATACTTTCAAAAAACAAAGTTCTGCGGAAAGGCGATCCTCCGGAAGATTGATCAGCATCCGCCAGTATGGCAACGCGCGCTCCAGATCGTTCAAGCGTATGTAATAAAGCCCTTTTCTGAATTGGGTATCCGCTTCGTTGGCGATGTCTCCGATTTCTTTGCATTTTTCCGTCACCTGATCCAGTGTTCGAAACGCATCTTCGTAGTGTCCCATCAAATATTGAAGTTCCGCTTCAGTCCGTAATAACTCCAGGCGCCGCTTTTTTAGGCCCTTTGCAGCCGCAAGACCCGAGGCTTCCTGGGCGATGGCAAGGGCCCGTTCCAGTCGTCCCTGTACCATGGATAGATGAGATTGATTTTCGAGAAAGTAGGTAAGGCCATGACTGTGACCGAGTTCTTCGTAAATGCTGCCGGCTTTTTCATTGAGGCGTTTCCCGAGTTCGTAGTTGGCGAGTTTAAATTCCAGTTCGGCCTGGTTTACCGAACAAGCTGCTATGCTAATCGGGTCTGCTGATTCTTGCGCGAGCGCGAAAGCACGGATCACTCTTTGCCTCGCATCGTGCAATTTTCCGAGTAGATGCTCAATCAAACTCATGTTGACCAGGCTTTCGATCATGCCAATCCGGTGATCTTCTTTTTGCGAGAGAAGAAGGGCTTCCTGGAAAGCCATCAGAGCATCTTTGAAAAGGGACTGTTCCAGCAGGATGATTCCTTTGCTGTTGAGCAACTTTGATTTTCTTTCCGTCTCAAAGGGACCCTCTGCCATCGATAAAGCTGCTTCATTGTGATGCATCGCTTGATCGTACTGCGAAGTGCGCCAATAAATGCGCCCCATGTTCTGATGACTTGTACAGATCGCGGGCAGGTACCGCTGCCGCTCCGCTTCTTTTAAAGCCGATTCGGCAAGCGATAACGCCTTCGTAAAATTCTCTCGTTTGTAAAAGACCCGGCTTAAATGGTTCCAGGCATCCACGTGAACCGGACCACTTGGTTCCTCACCCGCAGTTCGAAATAGAAGTTCGTAAGACTCTACCGCTTCATCCCAACGGGCCAGAGCTTCTAACGCCATTCCTTGTTGTGTATACAGCTCAATCAACTGCGCTTCAGTGAAAATATTCGAAAGATCCTGTTCCTTTTTTGCGTACGTAAAACAACGGTGGAAGTGATTGTAGGCATCCATGTAGGCGTGAACCTGTAAAGCCTTTTTCCCCGCGATCAAGGAATAGTGGCCGGCTTTGGCTGGTTCTTCGGCATTTTCAAAATGGTAGGCGAGATCTTCTGCATAAAGCTGCACTTCATTTGTGTGCATCTGTTCGAGTATTTCGGCGACACTCCGGTGGTATTTCTTTCTGCGTATGTGTCCAATTTCGTCGTAGATCACGTCCCGGATTTTGGTGTGATGAAACGAAAACTGTTCGATTCCGCCCTCGGCATGTTCATGAATGAGCTGCATTCGCGTCAAATTCTCAAGCAAATCGAGCAGCTGTCCTTCATTCTCGCCCGTCAAACGGACGAGCGTTTCCAGGCTGAATTCTTTGCCGACTATGGATGCAAGAGCAAGGAGTTTGCGGGAGGCGTCATCCAGCCGTTGAATACGCCGTTGTATCAGCGCGCGAATCGAATACGGTAGAATGAATTTATCAGGTCTATGAAGTTCAATCTCTTCACTCGAGCGTTGGAGGTAACGTTCATCGATTAATAATTTGAGAAGCTCTTCCACATAGAAGGGGATTCCTTCGGATTCTGAGTAGATCCATTCTTGCAGGTGAGTTGAAACCGGGTAACCGCGAAAGATTTCGCCGAGCATGAGCTTCGTCTCTGCAAAGGAAAGTGGTTTTAGCTCGACCTTATCGTACAGATTTTCGCGGCTCATGCTTTGCAGAATCGACGGAATCGCAGAACTCAAAGCTTCTTCTTCCCTGAGCGTAACAATCAATAGTATTTTTTCTTTCTGAATGTTTTTTGCTAGAAATTGCAACAGGCTGAGTGTGGCCTCATCGCTCCAATGAAGGTCTTCCAAAATTAGTACGGTTGGCAATTGGCGGGACAGTCCCTGAAGCAAAAGAAAAATACTTTCCAGAACGAAGTAACGGTCGGTGGATGAAGTGACGACCAGAGGCGCTTTTTCGAAACGATCGAACTGAGGCACCAGTTCGAGCAATACTTTGCGATACGCTTCGCCCAGCTCTTTATACACGTTTACCGTTGCCGGATCTTTGGCTTCGAATCCTTTTTTCAAAGCGTCCCGGATGGGTCCATAGGAATGAACGATGGTTGCTTCGGTACATTCTCCGAGCAGAAAATGATAATCACTCGCGCGTTGCCGGCGAACAAAATGCCGGATCAACCGGGATTTTCCGATACCCGCTTCACCCGTCAAAAAGACTAATCTTCCGCGGCCGTTTCTGCACTCAAAAAAGTGGTGCTGCAAAAGATTCCATTGTTGCTGTCTGCCGATTAAAGAAGGGCACTGAACCGGAACGGGCCATTCGTTTTCATGCAAATCCTTGTCTTTTTCACCAACTTCCCGGGCGGAATGAATTGCATTTCTGCCGGAGTTTTTACTCGCATAGAGCGCAAGATCAGCAACTTCGAGCAAATCGCCGATTTTCCGGGTATCGTTGGGATAGATCGCATAGCCAATACTGATGGTCAGGGCTTCCAGCGAGATGTTTTTCTGTTCGGTTAACGTCGACACTGTTTGTGATAGCCGGCTGCACAACATTCGTACGTATTCGTCATTCCCATTCCGCACGAGTGCGACAAATTCATCACCGGCGTACCGGAACAACCATCCGCGATCGCGTAGTTCTTCTTTTAGCGCTGCCGCAACCTGAATAAGGACCTGATCACCAACCGCGTGCCCCTGGGTATCGTTGATTTGTTTGAAATGGTCCACATCCATGATCAGCAATGCGAACGGGATACTTGCATTGTCGCTCTGGTTTTTCTGTTCGGCTACGCAATGTCTGAAAAAACGGCGGTTGTAAAGGCCAGTCAGATCATCGGTGTAGAGAAGAGTGCGAAGCTGTTCAATCTCGGAAGGAGCGCCGGGTTCTGGTGTGCGATCATGAGATCGCGGATTATTAATAAACATTTTGCCTGTGGAAAAGTACAAAGATTATACATCGATTCAAACGGAGCGCCGGCGTCTGCGTCTGCATTATGGGCCGGGGACGTCACGTCCGCTCTTGGGTTTGGTTATAATAAAACGTTTATGCGATACAGAAGAATTCTGGAAACGTTAAAAATCTCGCAGGGCACGACCATGCTGGGAAATCTCGGTCAGGATGATCCCTGGCAAACGTTGATTGCAACGATCCTGAGTGCGCGAAGCCGGGATGAAACCACCGAAGTTGTTGCCCGGGAATTGTTCAACCATTTTCCGGATTGCGAGTCTCTTGCAAAAGCGCCGGTTCGAACGATTGAGAAACTTGTAAAAAAGACCGGATTTTATAAAACCAAAGCGCGAAGAATTATCGGGGTTTCCAAAATTCTCCTGGAGCGTTACGGCGGACAGGTTCCGATGGAGATGGAACGTTTGCTGGAACTTCCCGGTGTGGGGAGAAAAACCGCTTCCTGTGTGCTGGTTTACGCGTTTGGTAAAGCCGCGATTCCCGTGGATACGCATGTGCATCGGATCAGCAACCGTCTCGGATGGGTCAAGACGACCACTCCGGAAAAGACGGAAATAGCCTTACGCGGTGGGATTGAGGAAAAGGATTGGATCGTGATCAATGATCTGCTGGTTTTTCATGGAAAAAATATCTGTAAGCCGATCCGTCCGTTATGTTCAATCTGCAGCATTGAAAAGTACTGTGCTAAAATCATTAGCTTTCCAAACAGCCGTCCAATGAGGTAAGAATGGGGCAGACGTTCGAAGAGTTGCGGGATCGAATCGAGAAACGAACAGCGCGCCTTGCTGTGATAGGGCTCGGGTATGTCGGTTTGCCGATGGCAATCGAATTTGCGAAAGCCGGATTTCCCGTCGTTGGTATCGATAATGATCCAAAACGGGTGGCGCAGCTTCAGGAAGGAAAGACTACATCCTGGATGTTGAGGAAAAAGAATTAAATCAGGTTGCCCCCAATCTGACTGCGACCAGTAATTATCACGCTCTAGTTGAAACAGAAATCGTAGTGATCTGCGTGCCGACCCCTCTCCGGAAAACAAAAGATCCGGATATGTCTTACATACTCTCCGCAACCAGCGAGATCGCGCGTTACCTTCACAAAGGTCAACTGGTCATATTGGAAAGTACGACTTATCCCGGCACTACGGAAGAAATCATACTTCCGGAACTTGAGGCTGCGGGGTTCAAGGTTGGTATCGACTTCTTTTTAGCGTTTTCACCGGAGCGGATCGATCCGGGGAACGAGAACTACAACATACGAAATACTCCGAAAATTGTCGGTGGTGTTTCCTATCCTTGTGGCGAATTAACCGATCTGCTTTATCAGGCCATCGTAGAAAAGGTTGTGCGTGTCTCTACGGCTCGTTCTGCAGAAATGGTAAAGCTTTTGGAGAATACGTTTCGTGCCATCAACATCGGCATGGTAAATGAAGTGGCGATCATGTGCGACAAACTGGGGATCGACACATGGGAAGTGATCGATGCCGCAGCAACAAAACCATTTGGATTCATGCCCTTTTATCCTGGACCGGGTCTGGGTGGTCATTGCATACCGATCGATCCTCATTACCTTTCCTGGAAACTAAAAACGCTCAACTATTCCGCAAAATTCATCGAGCTGGCGGGCGAAATCAATTCCTCCATGCCTCATTACGTGATCGATAAGATCACGTCAGCCTTGAATGATTTCAGTAAAAGCATCAAGGGTTCTCGCATCTTGCTTTTGGGCGTTGCGTACAAAAGGAACAGCAACGACTATCGTGAATCGCCTGCTCTAGATATCTGGAAGTTGCTTTACGAAAAACAGGCAGATGTTTTCTATCACGATCCTTATATCTCATCCGTGCGCATGGATTCCCACGTATTGAAGTCCGAGGAACTGGATGCCCCCCTGCTGGAAAGTGTCGATTGTACTGTGATTATCACAGACCACTCCTCGTATGACTGGGAGTTCATTGTGGAGCATTCACGTTTGATTGTAGACACAAGGAATGCGACACGAAAAACAAAAACGGACAGGTGCCGCATCGTGAAACTGTAGAAGGAGTGTAAGAAGGGGGATAGGGAGATGTTTGAGATAAGGAGATTATTTAATTCTTTTTTTATATCCCCCTATCTTAAATATCTCCTCATCTCCTTTTTTACACCGAGCTGATATCTATATGGAAAAATATCTTGTTACGGGAGGAGCTGGTTTTATCGGTTCCCATATTGCCGAAAAACTTCTATTAGAAGGGCATTTTGTCCGGGTGCTGGACAATTTCGATACGGGTAGTCGTCAGAATCTGGAGCATCTTTATGGCGATCTGGAATTGATAGAAGGCAGCATCGTGGATCGAGAAACTGTCCGAAAG
>JBKKAT010000734.1:0-2901 GCA_046714535.1 Acidobacteriota bacterium
CCAAACGATGAATCCTTTTGAATCGGCGATCCACCGCGGTAGAGTGCCATCGGTGGGAAGTTTTGTCAGCGCCGGGTCAAGTCCGGCAGCAGCAAGCATCAGATATCCGAATCCGGACTGGTCTTGAAGATATCCCGGATAACCTCTGCGCCTGTAAAGTTCCGCTCTGCCCGGCCCTTCTATGATTTCCACGGCGCGCAAAGAACCGTACTGTGCCATCGCTTCTGTTAAAAGCCAGCGTCCTTCCGGACCCTCAGGCCGCACAAGTCCGCCCCACCATTGATGACCGATCTCATGTCCATAGTAGGCGGTATTGAATTCCTGATTGAAAAAATCGGTTGTAGCCAGCATAAAACCATCGAGACTTGCTCCCGCAAAGCCCGCATTGTTCGCCTCATCCGAAGGAACCTCCGCAATCGCAAACTCAGGATAGGGATAGTCCGCAAATTCGTCCGAAAGAACTTGAAGCACGCGCGTGCCCTTCTTTAAGTAATCAACCATGTGCTCTCCACGCGGCTGCAATTCATAAAGAGACACCTTCATAGTATCCGACCTTTCCATAACAGAATATTTTGCAGCAGCAAAAGAAAAGAAAACTGGTTGATCAATCTCGAAAATGGTTTCGCTCTCATTTCTGGTTTTTTTCCCAGGAGAATACACGTCCCATTCGTCCGGCAAAACAAAACGCAACGTCCCCGTGCTGCGCAGACCTCTCAATCTGATTCCATCATCCGTTCGCGGGAATTCTTCAAGTTGCGGATACCACGCGCAATTAATTCCGGCAGCAAAATAAGATTTCGCCGATTGGGAAAATATGAACGCTGATTTGTTACCGGTAAACGAATAACGAAAACGCAAAACTACAGGTGTGTTGGCGGGAACTTCAACTTTGGGAGTGATGGTCCACGTATTGGCACCCCATCCAGGCCGGCTCCAGTTGCGCAGAGTTTTTTTTACCTTCGGATTGTCCTCAACGGACGGTCGAAAAAGCTGCACTTCAAAATCTTCAACTAATTCGCTCAGAGCGAAATTCAATTCACGCTGCGCCTCCCGTCTTGGCGGAAATTTCATTTCTCCTCTTACGCTCATGCTTTTTTGATCCGGTGTGATTTTGATTTCGAGCGTATATTCGGGCGTGGCCGCAAACGTAGCAACCGGAATCAGGAACAGGAGGACGAACAAAAGCTTCATGAGATTGAGTTTAGCTGATCATGCGGAAAGAACTCTTGTTCGAAAAAAACAAAATTGGCCAGTACTAACGTGAGCGGAAGACTTTCCGGAATTCCCCAGGAGTAGATCCTGTAGTCCGCTTAAAGCTTTTTGCGAAAGCGCTCTGATCCGAAAAGCCGGACTGCAAAGCCACTTCAGCAATATCCAGGTCCGTTGTGCGAAGTTCCTTGCATGCAAAATCGATTCTGATGGAACGCAAATACTCACCCGGCGTGCAGCGATAAAATTTGCGGAAGGTTCGGGAAAGATGAACCGGATGAACTCCTGCCTGTCCGGCAAGATAAGCAATTGTGAGGTTTTCCTGAAAAGAAGAACGCATTCGGTCTTCGATCTGCCGTAGCCAGCGCGGAATGCTTTTACTCTTGTGGTCGATCCGCAATGTTTCGCCGAGCAGTTCAAAGGAAAGACCATCAAGAATCAATTCCGAGAAAGGATCGGGGTCGCACAACTCGCGATAGATTCTGGTCGTCAGGGTAAAGGCCGATCGATTCTTGTGATGTTGCCTTTTGCTGAAATCAACATCCACAAGTGTCTCGTCAAAAGCGAGATGCAGATTCAGACAGCGACTCTCGACCGAATGAAAACTGTCTGAGTGAATTTCATCCGCCGGATGAAAAATCAGACTACCGGCAGAACAATCCTCTGCGCGATGATGATGGATCTCTTGATACGCTCCCTGCAATACAAAAGATAGATAGCTGCAGTTGTGACCATGAGCCGGCAGTTGCATATCCGGTTCATACCGCGTTTCGGTGATGAGAAAGTGAGGCAAATCCACCTTTCGAAGCACGTGTCCAAAAAGCTCTGAGCGTTGAGCTTGCATTGTGGATCAATCTTACCACTTGTACCATTATTAAGAGTTGAAAGGGTTCAAGGTGTTCAAAAGTTTAAAAGTGTTTTTACTAACCACGTTCACGGGCATGGTTTTTCTTGCCTTCTCAGGAGAAGGTCTCATAGGTACTGCGGCCCCGGAATGGAGGAATCAGCGGTGGATCAATTCGGGACCACTCCAGTTATCCCGGTTGAGAGGAAAAGTTGTATTCATTCGTTTTTTTATGGATTCAAATTGTCCTCTCTGCCGGGCAAGTGCTCCTCACTTAAATCAACTCTACGAGACGTACAAAGATCAGGGGCTGGTTGTGATCGGGATGTACACGCCAAAACCGGAACCACGGCCAACCGAAACCAGGCTTGTCCAGCAATACGTCAAAGATTACGGATTTTCATTCCCGGTCGCAGTGGATGATGACTGGGCCTCTTTGAAGAAATTCTGGCTGGATCGCGTTCCCGCTGCAGATTACACATCTGTCAGTTTTCTGATCGATAAAAAGGGCGTGATTCGATTGATTCACTCCGGTGGCGTTTACAGCAAAACCGAAATTGTCACAATCAAAAAGAAAATTGAGGAGATCATTTCACAGCGCTAATTTTTTTTCAACGATTAGAATGGAACAAAACAATACAAAGAGGGCTTAAGAATGAGGAAGAGAACGTTACTTGCCACGTTAATCATTGTTCTGGTTTCGGGAGTATTCAGTTTTGCTCAGTACACGGGGTCTGACATCGAACGAAAAAAGGCGGAGAATCTCTATCCGGAACCTGGTCCCGGAGAACTTCTCATCATTGACCAGCTTAAGGAAACAAACGTTCAGCTTCAGGAGCAAACCAGAC
>JBKKAT010000735.1:0-6037 GCA_046714535.1 Acidobacteriota bacterium
ATCGCGGTTAAAAAGGATCGTCTTTCCATCGGGCGACCAGGCGGGGTATTCGTCATAGGCGGGCTGTGAAGTCAAACGCGTAGAGATATTTCTTGCTGTGTCTGTAACCCAGATGTCGGGCGATGCCAGATTCGGATCGGGTCGCAACCAAACGAGTTGGGTGCCATCCGGAGAAAGGCGAAGAAATCGTGAATCGCTTGTTCCTCCACTTGCACCCAGGGTACCGATACTGTTCCCGCTGCGATCAAGCCAGGAGAGTTGAAAAGACGAAATGTTACCGGACCAATAGGCAAGGATTCCATTGTTAGAAGCAGAAATGACCGATTGTCCTGTTAGGTTATGAAATATGTTTTTGGAGATGGAAGTCGGTGTACCTTCCAGTTCTAGGGTCTTGTTATCGATCGTTTGTACCAGCAACTCCCGTTCTCTGGCGTATAAGACAAAACCTGGTGGGGCATAATGGACCCGTGAAGTAGAATTCAACAACAATTTTCTTTCATCAGAATCCAGTGATCCTGTATAGATCGCTGAATTCTGAGTGGACCCGCGCACAAGATACAGGAATCTTCGGCCGTCAGGCAAGAAGGTGGGAAAGCGATGCGAGACTTCACCTCCGGCTCCATCTAATTTTGTCACTGCTTTTGGCCCTCCACCGGATGCAGGAACCTGAAAGAGCGGGCCGTTCGCTCTTTGCGCAAAGAGGATGATGCCGGTGGATCCCCAGGAGCCGCCTCGATTCGTTTCTGCGTCACAAATGATTTGAGGGCGACCGCCGGAGACATCGATTTTCATGAGCTTTCCTTTCGCGAAAAATCCAAGATAGCGGCTATCCGGTGACCAGAAAGGCGCACTCGTGAACTCCGTTCCGGGAAGTTGTCTGGCTTCCGTGGCATCGAAGGAGCGAACCCATAGAGTCCTTCTGCCATCGGCGTTATTCAAGAATGCCATTTGTTTTCCATCCGGCGAAACGGCAAGAGGTCCTGTTCCGGTATGCCATGCCTTCTCATCCGGTGGAACAATCTCAAACCGCAGCACGCGCTGTTGCTCAGCCGAAGGCCGTATGAAGTACAGAGCCGCAAATACAATCGCAAGAGCTGCGCCAACAATCCCGACCATCCATCCGAGCTTTGATTGCCTGAGCTTAGGCATTGTGGCGCTTGTATAAACTTCCGGACGCGAAAGACTTTCAAGGATGCCCTGGAGCTCCAACCTGGTATCATGAGCAGTTTGCCATCGATCTTCCGGGTCTTTGGCCAGGCATGTTTTCACGAACCGTTCCAGAAGCGGAGGTGTCATCGGTTGAATGTGTGAAATCGGTTTCGGTTCTTCTTTCAGGATGGCTGCAATCAAGCTCGCTTGCGTTTTTCCTTCAAATGCTTTTTTGCCTGTAGCCATTTCGTAAATAACTGCACCAAACGCAAAAATGTCGGTGCGAGCATCGGCCTCGGCTCCCTCCAATTGTTCCGGCGCCATGTACTGGAAGGTGCCAAGAACCGTGCCTTCGCGGGTTAGCGGTTGTCCGGTTTCCAGCATGGAAACAGAATCGGTTGCAGGGGCTGTGTATTTTGCCAGACCAAAATCGAGTAACTTAATCCCCGATTTCGTGAGAATGATGTTTCCCGGCTTTAGATCGCGATGCACAATGCCCTGGCGATGCGCCTTGTCGAGCGCGTTGGCGATCTGGATCGAATAGTTCAGCACTTCGATTGGCGGTAGAGCTCCGTTGCGAAGACGCGATGCTAACGTCTCGCCTTCGATAAATTCCATGACCAGATAATCGATTCCGTTTTGATGACCGATATCGTGCAAAGTGCAGATGTTTGGATGATTCAGACTGGAGATCGCGCGCGCTTCTCGTTCGAACCTTTGACGCAAATCAGGATTAGAGGAAAGATGAGCAGGCAACACTTTGATCGCCACGGTCCGATCCAACCGCGTATCTTTGGCGCGATAAACTTCACCCATTCCGCCTGCGCCGATCGGCGCCGTGATTTCGTATGGACCCAGCTTCGTGCCTGCTGCCAGTGGCATAATTGATCATTTTACCGCACCTACCGCGGCCGAACTGCAATTACTTTTAAGGCGACTCGACGAATCGTTTTGCTTTTCTGCGGTGCTTAGCGGCTTGGCCTCTTTGCGTTAAGATGGAGCGATGTTATTTGATGCTGACTTCATTATTTATGTTGATGGTGCCTCGCGCGGAAATCCCGGACATGCTTCCTACGGTTTTGCCGTTCTGAATTCTGACGGAGAGGTGCTGCACAGCGGTTCCGGGTACATCGGCATCAGCACGAATAATGTGGCCGAGTATACTGCATTGCGCGAAGGGTTGCGATTTGTCCTGGCTCAAGGTATCCACAGCGTACAGATTCGTTCCGATTCCGAGTTGCTTGTGAAGCAGTTAAATGGCGAGTACAAAGTGAAATCCGAACACCTCGCAGTCTTGAATGAAGAGTGTCGAAAGCTGTTGCGCCGCTTTGAGTGGTATGAAATCAAACACGTACCACGCCTTCAAAACAAGATCGCGGATAGATTGGCAAATGAAGCGCTGGATCAACATTTGAAACCGCTAGATTCCTAATATGGTCGACATCCCGTACAGGCCGGAAGAACCGCGAACCATCCGGCTTCTTTTCACACGCATCGCCAAAAATTATGACCTGACCAATCACGTGATATCGATGGGATTTGATATCCTCTGGCGAAAAAAGTTCGCCCGTTTGCTGAAGGATCGAAAAAAAATCGCCGATATCTGTTGTGGTTCCGGAGCGATGATTCCGCTCTTAGGGCATCGAATCCTTGCGGGACTCGATTTTACACGCGCGATGTTGCAAATTGCTTCCCGCTATCCCGGTGCGAGATTGGTCGAGGGGGATGCGCAAAAGATTCCTTTTAGAAATGAAACCTTCGATGCAGCAATCATTGTTTATAGCATCCGGAATATTCCTGATGTATCCTCCGCACTGGGAGAACTGTATCGCATTCTGCAAACAGGAGGCATGATTGGAATTCTGGATTTTGGCGTCCCGGAAGGCCGGTTCATGAAAGCGCTTTATCTGCTTTACTTCCAGAAATTGATGCCTTTTCTTGGCAGTTTTGTCGCAAGGGATAAGAGCTCTTATCACTATTTTGTAAATTCGGTTCTGAGATTTCCGAAGAGGAAAGAATTCCTGGATCTTCTGCAAAAAGCAGGATTCAAAAACTGTCGACACCTGGAATACATGGGCGGTGCAGCTCTAGTATACCTGGGTGAGAAAGTGTAAGAAGGGGGATAGGGTGATATTCGAGGTAAGGAGATAAAAAATATTCTAAAATCGCCCTATCCCCCAAAATCTCCACATCTCCCTTCTTACACGAGCTAAAAAAAAGCGTGGGTCCGATAGACCCACGCCCTAAATACCGTTCTTGTAAAATTTTTAGTACATTCCGCCCATGCCGCCACCGGGAGGCATGGCAGGCATCTTTTCACCATCTTCATCCGGAATATCGGAAACGAGTGCTTCCGTAGTCAGCATAAGAGAAGCGATACTGGCCGCATTGGTTAATGCAATACGGCAAACTTTTGCCGGATCGATAATCCCTGCTTCCATCAGATCTTCTATCTTTTCGGATGCAGCATTGAAACCAAGGCTGCCCCCTTCTCTTTTCAAACGTTCCACGATAACCGATCCTTCTTCTCCTGCATTTTGCGCAATTTGACGAACCGGTTCTTCCAGAGCACGGCGTATGATGTTGGCTCCGATCTGTTGATCGCCTGTGAGCTTCAACGCGTCTATGCCTGCGATTCCGCGCAGGTAGGCAACGCCGCCGCCGGGAACAATCCCTTCTTCTACAGCAGCTTTTGTCGCATGCATCGCGTCTTCCACACGGGCTTTCTTTTCTTTCATTTCGGTTTCCGTTGCGGCGCCCACTTTAATGACGGCTACTCCACCAACGAGTTTTGCAAGCCGCTCTTGAAGTTTTTCGCGATCGTAATCGGAAGAGGTGTCTTCCACTTGCCGGCGAATCTGCTTCACGCGAGCTTCGATGTCGCCCCGTTTGCCTCGCCCTTCTACGATCGTGGTATTGTCTTTGTCAATTACGACTTTCTTTGCCTGGCCAAGATCCTCCAGCCGCACACTCTCCAATTTGATTCCGAGATCTTCGGAAATCACTTTTCCACCGGTCAGGATCGCAATGTCTTCCAACATTGCTTTTCTGCGGTCACCAAATCCGGGAGCCTTGACCGCTGCCGCATGCAAGGTTCCGCGAAGTTTATTCACCACGAGTGTCGCCAGCGCTTCTCCTTCCACTTCTTCAGCAATGATCAGGAGAGGTTTGCCCAACTTTGCGACTTGTTCGAGAACAGGAAGAAGATCTTTCATTCCGCTGATCTTTTTCTCGTAAAGAAGAATGGATGGATTTTCCAGTACGATTTCCATTCTTTCCGGATCCGTTACAAAGTAGGGGGAAAGATATCCACGATCAAACTGCATACCTTCCACAACTTCGAGCGAAGTTTCCATGGATTTGGCTTCTTCCACCGTGATGACGCCATCTTTGCCGACCTTTTCCATCGCTTGAGCAATGATGTTTCCGATGGTTTCATCGTTGTTGGCGGAAACGGTTCCGACCTGTGCGATCTCTTTACCTTTTACTGACTGGCTCATCTTCTTGATTTCTTCCACTGCGGCTGCCACTGCTTTTTCAATACCCCGTTTCAGGTCCATTGGATTGGAGCCTGCCGCGACATTTTTGCAGCCTTCGCGGAAAATTGCCTGAGCCAAAACAGTTGCCGTTGTGGTGCCGTCTCCGGCTATGTCGCTGGTCTTGCTGGCAACTTCACGCACCATTTGAGCGCCCATATTTTCCCAGGAATCTTTCAGTTCGATTTCTTTCGCAACAGTCACACCATCTTTTGTGATTGTAGGAGAACCAAATTTCTTCTCCAGAATGACATTGCGTCCCTTAGGACCCAGCGTAACCTTTACGGCATCCGCGAGTTTGTTTACACCCTTTAAAATAGATTGACGTGCTTCTTCACCATATTGAATTCGCTTTCCTTCTCTGCGAATCACGGTTTTAGATTCCTCGTCTCCTAACATCGTTTAAAAGGGCAACCATTCGTGGTTTTTTATGAGATACCAATTATCGAATGAGGCGGCAGAAACGATAGCGCGTCTCTTACCAGGTAGTAAGCGAATCATTGAACTTATCCCAAACATTATATCAACTGCAAGTAGTGCCACAATGGCAATAGCAAACCGAGCCTCAGAGCCTTCATGCTGTTGGCTTCAAATATCGGTTGCCAGATCGGTTTCGACAATTCAATCATTATTTATTGATCACAATAGTGGCTGCTGTGAGCAGGCCGAGGATAATTAACGTAATATCCGAAAGTTGTTTTCGAAACATTGATTCGCTCCTTCATTATTTTTGATGATCCTTACCACGCGAAGTGCTTGAACAATTTCTCGGCTTTCTATAAATCCGGTGTGACTTTTAATAAAGGTCGCGGTCTAGGTGCACCTTTTTGAAGAACCAGTTCCGACGCGGCAGCGAATCCAAGATTTACGAGAGTATGAGTAATGTCTTTCGCCGCATTATGTTGATCATTGTCATCCCAATCATAGCTCGGAGGGATTTCCATGTTCAGCAAAGTGTCATAAGGGTCGCCCGAAACCGGGAATTGATAAGCTGAGGAAAACGCTTTCAGCAGGTTCTCCAATAGGGCGATCATAGATCTGTAACGAACCCATTTGTGATTTTCCCAGTTGAGTTTTATGTCAGGATGCACATTTGTCCCGTAGCGTTTCAAAAGTTCATTTGCAGCGAGTTGACCTCTATTTTTCAGTCCGGCAATCACGTCACTTGGCATTGCGAGATTCAAGCCGCCTTCATTTGGGTGTAAGTGAATTTGAACGATCCGATCCCGATAACCCGGCATTCTGAGCTGGGTATGATCTACCCATCCGCCCATACTGTTAAACACAGCTCCAAGGAAACTGGCAATATTTGCTCCGCCCTTCTCAAATTCGTTAAATCGCTCGAGCAATCC
>JBKKAT010000736.1:0-6571 GCA_046714535.1 Acidobacteriota bacterium
GGGGGAGACTCCCATGAACGTAAAAATACATCATGATGCTGGAATCCAGTTGATTCAGACGAGTATCGTTTAAACGTGCTTTTAGATGCGCGTCGTCCTTTGCCTGGAAAAAGGAATTGAGCGGCACCTTGAGCGGATCTCTGATTCCAAGAACCACGGCAATCAGGATCACAGCAGCCAGAATAGGAAAAGCAAAGCGCACAAAATCGATCCCTTCTTTTTGAGCGCGGATGGAAATAGTCGGATGAAGATTGATCCGTGGAGCTGAGGCTGCCGGTTCGATGATTTTTCTCTCGAGCAAATCATAAAGGGCCTTAAGGGTGTGAAATTCACCGAGTTTACTCCCCTCAACAATTTCTGAGACCGAGCTGATACCGTTTACGAGTAGATAAACAGAATACTCTTCCCGGCTTAAACGAATCTTGTCACTGTCGGAGTGCTCCTCTCCATTCTGATCATCTAACTCGAGTTCTTCAGCCGGAATCATTTGCTTGAATACAATATTGGTATTCGAGATTTTCTTTTCGATGACCGGCCATTCATCGATCATGTGGATCCCTTCCATCAGAATACTTTCGGCGCTAACGGGTGGGATGCTTTCCGCGGCATCCGGATCCACTCTGGATTTCTGATCGAAATAATATTCGCCCGATGTCCAACGGAACAACCGGTAAATCATCTGAGTGACCTGGATTTGTAATGCTTCTTTGAGCTGATCTCTCGAAATGTAATTCCGGTCAACCAGGATGAAACCGATTTTTTGCAAAGTCTTTTGCTGGAGTTCGAGGGCCTCCTTAAGTCCATCCTGCGTGATAAGGCCTGTCTTCACGAGAACTTTTCCGATACGGTCTTCCAATTTCTTGGGAACCGAATCAGCGCCGATCACCATGCCATGATGGAAGGTCACGGATACAGTCTCTTGAGAATTTTTCAATGTCAGGATCCCGGTTTTTCTTTGTATCCCAATCAGTTGAAAAATATCGGCCAAACTAAAATCTTCGAGCGTTCCTTCTAATGCCATGCGCGGTTTGATTGCCTGGCTATCATTATATCGAGACGAGGATTTAACGCAAAGTCGCGAAGGCGCTAAGAAGTAAGCAAATATACGTACTAAGCTTTTGCGCGGCGAAAAAGGGAAATATTTGCAACCAGATAAAGAAGGACGAGGAACAAAAGAAAGACAGGAATCAGAATACCGGTGCTTCCAGGGGATTCATAAAACGATATATGAGCGAATTGCCAGTTATAGATAATCAGGACCAGAAAGAAAAACCAGAAAAACAGCATCGTTGCCCCAAACCAGATACGGTTTTTGTACAGATTTCCAAAGCCGGGTAAAACGAGCGAAGAGAGGCGGAGGAAGATTTCCTGACGCCTGGAGTGATCTTCGATTTCCCGCATTTTGTCTTTCCGCGAAGCGGGGGAAACACCATCTTTCTTAACAAAAATGTGCAAACACTGTGTGCAAAATCGCAGTTCCTTAACGGCTGGTTGACACTTTTTGCAGAACGGCCGGCCGCATTTAATGCATTCTTTTGCATGATCCCTCTGTTTTGAGAACCCACGAAGGAAGGCCAGCACCAGTAAGAGGACCGAAAACCCCGTGAAAGGGTTCGCTAAATAGTCGGTGAATTTCCCAACCTTTTGCTTCATTCGCGTGAGAATCATTTCTTCCGTAGGAACAGAATCGATCATGCTGGAATAAGGATTTTCTTCCAGTTTCCGGATCAACCGTGCGTCCAACCGGCGGGCTTTGCCCAGAGATTCTTCAGCATCGCTGAAATTGAATTTTGCTCTTTGCAAAATGGAAAGATTGTAAGGGTAAATAGCGTTCCGGGGATCCAGATCTTCCGATTTTTGGACCATTCGAAGCGCAATATCTGTTTCCCCCTGAACGAAATAAACATGTCCCAGGTTATTGAACGCGCGCGCTTCCTTCGGATGGTCCAGTATGTGCTTCTGCAAAACTTTGATCGACTCCGGATAATCTCGCTCTGCGCGATAAAGATGCGCAAGGATAATGGTTGCATCGGGGTCCTTCGGATTTTCAACGGAGTAATCGCGAAAATCGGCAAGCAGCCTGGGAGAGGGTCCATCGGAAAAGACTCTGATGAAGGGGGCAATGGTGGACTCTGCCGAAGCCGCGGAAATCTTGACCACATACTGGTAGACCGGATAGGCCATCATGAAAGCAAAAAAGAAAACGACTGACAAAATCCTTTCGGAAAGACGGGCATATCTCCAGAAGATCATCAACCAGAACGGAGCGAGCCACAGGATTCCGGCGAGCAGTAGAACAGGTAGAAAGAGCACGATCCAGACCAGGAGATTCACAATTGTCGTGTTCAAAGATGTGTATTTTTCCATGGTGTCGTGGCGCAACAAACCATGATATTTCGCAAGGATAATCAGAGCGAATGCGCAGCCCAGAATCACCAGGGTTGCAATGATGATCAAGGCATATTTGGAAGACAAATATATTTTGCCGTTCAGCGTGCTCAAGGGAGCAAACATTCCGGAGATGGCTGTTCGCAGCGCGGTAGGTATGTTTGTCCAGGAACTGGCAATTAAAGCTTTGGCTTGCCAGTAGTAAGCGACAGACAAAGTGGGATCCAGACTTGTTGCTGCCTGAAACAATTGCAAAGCTTCCTCATGTTTGCCTTCTTTCCTTTTTTCTTCACCGAAACGGATTGCGCTGAGGGCAAATTCAGTCATCTTGGGAATTCCGTTTCGATTCCGAAGACGGATCAAATCAGCCAGCAGTCTCTGATCCACCGATCCAAGTTTTAATTGAAGCTCAAATTGACGCCACGTCTCGTAAAAATCCAGGTAAATGCGACTGGATACATCCTTTTCAGGAGGAGCGGGAGCGGTTTCGGTCGTTTCCGGTTGTTTGGAAGGTTCTTCCGAGTCTTCCTTCAAAATGAGAACATCCTCATCCTGGGAAAAGGCAAGCCCGACGATCAAAAGAGTAGCAAGAAGAAGAGCGCAAACGCGAATGATCAAGACTTTCTTGCCCTCTGTACGAAACGCATGCGAAGATCGAAGAGCGCTCCTTCCAGATATTGATCTTCTTGCGAAGTTAGATTTCCCCGCGTCTTTTCCTGCAATAGCTCCAAAGTATCGATCATCTGCTGAGCAGCTTCCAGGTTCTCCGGCAATTTCTTCCCGGCAGGATCTTCAAGTTCCCCCAGATGCATCAGCGCAGTTTGAACGTAAAGAAATATTAGAGAAGCAAAATTGATCCTGGGAGGAGGAGTTTTGATTTCCTCTTTTTGCTGTTGGTCTGACGCCGCTGAGGGTTTCGGCTCTTGCGAAGATTCCACTTCTCCCTCCCGGATCGGATTCCCTTCCTTGTCAAAGAATCGGCGATCTTCTACACGTACGTCATTCTTTTCGTTTTCCTGGTCCATATCTCAGGAAATCTTACCACACCCTACCACTACCGTACTTTGAGCAATACGAGCGTTATGTCATCCTGAGGCGCGCCGCTTTGAAGGAAAATTTGCAAATCACGGAAGATAGCCGATTTGATCTCCTCCGCGCCAAGATGTTTGTTTTGCAAGAGAATTTCCGACAGCCGGGACAGGCCGTAAAGCTGATTAGAAGAGTTCATCGCCTCGGTCAGACCGTCCGTATAGAAGATCAGAATGTCGCCAGAATCCAGTTTCCGCTCCACTTCCTCCAGTGTCCGTTCGAAGATGCCATTTTTGGTCAGGCCTAAACCAATGCCGGCCGGTTGAACCACATCCACTACTCCCGTGGGTGCGGTGTAATGCAAAATGGGATTATGACCGGCACGGGCCATTTTCATGGTGCGGTTTTTTTCATCAATGATGGCATAGGTCATGGTAATGAAATTTCGCGAATCGAGGGTAGGACCTAAAATATTGTTGGCTTCCATCAGCAACTGTCGAGGCATCACCGTATGCTGGCTTAAGGTAAGAATCACACCCTTAACTTCAGCCATGTAAAGTGCGGCGCTTGGACCTTTCCCCGAAACATCCGCAATGATAATCCCAACTTGCTGGTCACCCTGTTTCAGAATGTCGTAGTAGTCACCGCAAACTTCCTGCGCGGGAATGTTCATCGCAGAGATTTCAATGTCTCCGACGGAGTTGACTTCACGCGGCAGCAGATTTTCCTGCATCTGGCGGGCGATTCTTAGAGATTCAGATAACCTTTCCTTTTCTACCTGGACTGTTAACAGATTCTTCACACTATCGGTCATGCTGTTAAAAGAATGAGCGAGATCTCCCAATTGGTCCGGTGATTCCACTTTGATCTTATAGTTGAAATCTCCTTTCTTGATCCTCTCAGTTCCTTCAAACAAATTGTGAACGGAAGCGGTGATTGATTTTGCCAGTAAGAATCCGGAGAAAACGGAGACCAGCTCAATAATGAGAAAGAAAATCGCCACAGTGAGCATCAACCCATATACGAATTTCTGCAGTGTAGAACTACGCGAAAAAATGTGGCGATACACACGGGAAAAGTGAGTACTGACCACAAAAGCGCCCATAGAACCTTTCGAACTTGGGGGAGCATCCAATTCCAGCGCACCGGTCTCGGTATCCTTGAAAAAAGCATGATTGCTCTCCTGATCATCGTCCAACACGGTCACCTTCTCGCCGGTTTTCCAGTCCACCTGATCCGGAAAACTCAGCCACCAGATGGGAAAATCCCACCAGGTCGGCCAAATCGGTTGATTGGTGGAGCTCCGGATGGTTTGATTGAATTCGTTTTTCGCTCCGTCATCGGAAAATCTTAGATAACGAATATCAGCATCGACGTGCCCACTCATCAGATCGAGCAAACGGGAATCAACCGGAACAAAAATCTGCATGACTCGCTTCTTGTCCGGATCCGTGTGCGTCGCAGCGAGAAACGGATTTGCATCGCGAATCACCAGACCGGAAAAATCCTTGCGTAGAGCCCATTCGGGCAAGTCATAGGAAACATCCCCCTGGAGCACTTCAGCCTTACCATCCACGGAGAGCCAGATTTCAGCTTCTGAAAGCCATACTTTATCCTCCGGCTTTAGCTCGGTGAACCAGCGATCGATCCCTTCGTCGTTCCCAAGGAATTCCGTAAGGTGCAAAAGTTTTTCACTCTGGTTCTTGGTGCGCAAGAGATAGCCATCGAGACTGGAACTGAACATTTCCGATGTGGTTTGGCCCATAAAAATGAAAAAGCCGAGCAGCGAAAGGACGACCAGAAGAAGGATCGGAATAAAACCGATAAAAATATAAGACAGAATCAGTTTGCGCCGGATTCGCCATAATAACTTTCGTAAAACTCTGCGCGCGAAACGAAAAACATAATAGGCGGTGAGAACAACGAAACCGATGGTCGCGGGGACCTGCAACCAGTCCAGCCAGCTCCAGCCAAGAATTCCTGTTACGACAACGACGCCAAACAGAATCAAGTAAACTTTCAAAAGGCTATTCATCTGCATTCAGCAACCATTATGCTTTCAGACCGGGAGATAGTCCAACACGAATGAATACGTATTTTGCGAGCAAACTGTTTCCAGGGGTTTGTAACGCCCGCTTCCTGCGGGCCGAGCTTGAGCTCAGGAGCCCGCTGGAAGCGGGCGTTACAAACCCCCGTTTTTGACATTTCGAGACTGGTGGCATATCATCACATGCTTTACTACAAGACTTCTAATTGAGGATCCTATGAAAAAGCTTCTTTGCATTGCACTTATGCTGATTGTCGGCTCTTTTTGGGGCTGCAAGAAGGCGGATGAGAATAAGCCTGCCGAAGGTAAACAGGTCACAAACAGCAAGCAAATCCAGAATCAAAAAAGAAAGAAAAGGGCAAAAGGACCCGGCCGCGGACTACAAATTTTTAAGGAAGAAAAGCTGGTGGTTTCGATACCGCGTGATGAGTATGGAAAAATCACTCAAACCACGATAAAAGTGGATGGAAAGGACCAGAAGGCGACTTTGCTGACTGATCTTCTAAAAGAGCACAACCTTTCAGGAAAGTTTGTTGGTTTAAAAGGCCCCAACCGTACAGCCAGTCTCACATGGGAGCAAGTTACAGCCAATCCTATTTATGTCTATCCCGCCAAGAACCGTGTCCAGATTTTCCATGAAAGTAAAGCGCTGGAAACGGCGAATCTTCCCGTGGTCCTTGTCCGGATCGATGTAGGCGATAAGCCTGTAGCTGCCGATGTGAAAAGGGTAACAAAAAAGAAGTAACTGTTTGTAGTGAAAGTACTCGTCGCAACGTCTGATGTGCCGTTTGTAGAAGGTGGCCACCGGGTGATTGCGCGAGCGCTGGTAAAGGCTCTCCAGGAATCAGGTCACGAGGCGGAACTCCTCACCACTCCGACAAATCGTTTTGGACGACAGTTCTCCGCCTATCTGGCCACTCGTTTTACGGATGTAGAACGAACCGGTGGTGGAGATCCAGTGGATCAACTGATTTCACTACGATTTCCTTCTTACGTTCTAAAACATCCAAACCATGTTTGCTGGCTCAATCATCGGATGCGCGAATATTATGATCTGTGGTCCCGCTGGTCCGGCTCCCTGAGTACGTTGGGCAAGGTGAAAGAAAC
>JBKKAT010000737.1:0-4690 GCA_046714535.1 Acidobacteriota bacterium
AAAAGGAGGGATGGGAGAAGTTTATCGCGGCGAAGACGAAAGACTGGGAAGAAACGTCGCCATCAAAGTTTTGCCTGAAAATCTCATTCTCAATCCGGAAGCGAATCGCCGTTTTCAGCACGAAGCCCGGGCGCTTGCGGCGCTAAGCCATCCAAACATCGTTACGATTTTCGATGTTGGAATCCATGAAAACATTCCGTACGTTGTCATGGAACTGCTGCAGGGAGAAACACTGCGAGATTTGATCGATGCCGGCAAATTAACCCAACAAAAAATCCTGGAAATCACAGGATCCATCCTGGAAGGTCTCCGGTCTGCGCACTCAGCCGGAATTGTCCATCGCGACTTAAAGCCGAAGAACATTTTTTACACTTCAACCGGAATCGTAAAAATCCTCGATTTTGGTCTGGCACGCTGGCAAAAGGCGGACGCGAGTCTTTCACAGGCGCCGACAGATTCCGGTGTGATTGCCGGAACCGTTCCCTACATGTCTCCCGAACAATTGCGAGGGCAACCATTAGATTCCCGGACGGACATTTTCTCATTCGGATGCATCCTTTATGAAATGATGGTGGGACATTCTCCTTTTTCCCGGGAAACTGCAGCAGAAACGATATCGGCCATTTTGCATAGTCCGGTTTCTTCTCCGAAAGGAATTTCCTCCGAACTATCGCACTTAATTACGCATTGCCTGGAAAAAGATCCGGATCAGCGATTTCAAGCAGCTCAAGATATCCTGCTATTTTTACGAACCGTTCAAAGTGGAAAACCGGTAAAAAGAAAAACCCGGCAAGCAATTCAATCGATAGCAATCCTTCCCTTTGACAACAGCAGCGCGGACGCTCAGATGGAGTATCTCAGCGAAGGGATCACTGAAGCTCTGATTAACAGCCTGTCTCAATTAACCCGTCTAAAAGTTATGGCTCGCGGAACCGTTTTTCATTATCGCGGCAAGCAAATTGACCCATTAGAAGTCGGCCGGCAATTGAATGTTGGGGCAGTGCTGACCGGCCGGGTCATCCAGCAGGGAGATCAACTCCTGATCGGTACGGAGCTCATGGATGTGCAGAACGGCTGGCATCTGTGGGGCGAACAATACAACAGAAAAACAGCCGACGTATTTGCGTTGCAATCCGATATTGTTGCGGAGATTTCCAGTAAGCTGCGGTTGAAACTTTCAACAAAAGAACGGCATCTACTGGCAAAACACTACACAGAAAATACGGATGCTTATCAGGCTTATTTGAAAGGACGTTATTTCTGGAACCGGCGGACACAGGAAAGTTTTCAAAAAGCGATCGGGCATTTCCATCAAGCGATTCGGATGGATCCAGTCTACGCGCTGGCTTACGCCGGCCTTGCCGACTCTTATGCATTGCTTGCAGACTTCGGTCTCTTGACACCCATCCAGGAGGCTTTTGCGAAATCGCGAAGCGCAGTGACTCGAGCCCTTGAAATTGATCCCTCTCTGGCGGAAGCGCATACATCTCTGGGACATCTGAAGACGCATGAATTCCGCTGGAACGATGCAGTAAGGGAATACAAAGAAGCGCTCCGGCTGAACCCCGGATATGCAACGGCCCGCCACTGGTATTTCATGTGTCTGGCCATGATGGGAAGATTCGAAGATTCCGTTGTAGAGCAGAAGAAAGCAGAAGAACTGGATCCATTATCGCTCATCATACAAACGGATATCGCGGCCTGTTCCTACTTCAGCAATGATTTTGAAAAAGCGATTCAACGTTTAAAAAAAGTTCTGGAGATGGACCCGAACTTTGCATCGGCACGCCGCTTTCTTTCCGCCGTGTACGAGCAACTGGAAATGTTTCCGGAGGCAATTGAGGAATACGAAAAGGCACGGATTTCAGCCGGTAAAGAATCGAAAGAAGTATCCGTGCAAGTGGGAGAACTTCGGCAGGCATACGAACAACATGGCGCGGCAGGTTATTGGAAAAAGAGATTGGAACACAGCACCAGGCAAAGCCAGACGTCGTACGTCTCGCCTTATAATATCGCTCAAATCTGCGCCCGTTCCGGTGATCAGGAGCAGGCTATTCAATTACTGGAAAAGGCATTCCAGGAACCTTCGGCTTCGCTCATCTATTTAAAAATAGACCCTCGCTTCATCGAACTTCGCTCCGACCCGCGTTTTCACAATCTGTTGAGCCGAATTGGCCTTGCATAACCGGCGCTTACTTTTTTTTGCATACCGCGACGATTTCCCCGGAGACGTAGTCATAGGACCTTTCATCGAAGTGCCCATAAATCGCCGGTTCAAATCCAGAGCGAACCAGAAGATGCTCCAATTCGTAACGGAAAATGTATCGTAGACTAAACTCGCCTTTCTTGCGCGCAACAACAACGCCATGATCATCCCGTTCTACCCACATCATCGAAACCGCAATTGTTTGAGCTGCAAGATCGGGCGATGCTTGATAATATCGGGTGATGGTGCTTTCCGTTTGCGCATTCTTTCTGGAGAATTCCTTTTCCCAATCATGTTTTTTTCCGTAGCCCGCTATTTTGTTGATGTTGGGCGCAAACACATCCATGATGAACAAGCCATCATCCTTCAAGTGATCCCGGACAAGCTGAAGGCACCGCATTTGCTCCTCCAAAGTTAAGAGATGTTGAAAGGAGCGGAACGGAATGTAGATGAGAGAGAATTTTTCATCGTACTGAAACCGATCCATGCTGGAACATTTCAAATGAACGTTCGGGAGCTCCAGTGCGCGGGCTTTCGTTTCGCAAACACCCAGCATTTCCCGGCTCATATCCAGCCCATGAGATTCGATTCCTTCCTGAGCAATGGGAATCAAAATGCGACCCGTGCCGCAGCCAAGCTCCAGTACAGGCGATCCCATTTGTAGCGCGTATTTCTTGTAAAAAAGGATGTCGCCACGCTCCGGTATTCCGAATTTATAGTCTTCGTCGTAGTATTCAGCAGGATAATGAAAATTTGTTTCCATATTGTCTTATGAAAATCAGGATTCTAGAAACAGATCTTTTGCAAAATAAGTAATGATGATATCGGCGCCGGCCCGGCGGATCGAAAGTAGAATTTCATCACGAACCATCTTTTCATCAACCCAACCTTGCATGGCTGCAGCCTTTACCATGGAATATTCGCCGCTAACATTGTAAGCGGCCACAGGAACAAGAAAACGGTCTCTTGCTTCACGGATGATATCGAGATAGGAAAGTGCGGGCTTCACCATAATCATGTCGGCCCCTTCTTCGATATCCGATTGCATTTCTTTCAGTGCTTCCAGTCGATTGGCCGGATCCATCTGGTGCGTTTTTCTATCACCGAATTGCGGCGCTGAGTGAGCTGCTTCCCGAAACGGACCATAGAAGGCAGATGAGAATTTCGCTGCGTAGGAGAGAATACCGACATCCAGCAGTCCGTTTTCATCCAGGGTTCGCCTGATGGCTCCAACACGTCCATCCATCATGTCGGAAGGGGCGACGAAATCGGCGCCTGCTTGCGCATGCGATAAGGCAGCGCGCGCAATCAATTTCACGGAATCATCATTGGAGATGGCACCATCTTTTACGATGCCGCAATGACCGTGGCTTGTATAGGCACACAAACAAACGTCCGTAAAAATCAAACAATCCGGCATTTCTTGCTTCATTTTCCGTATGGCTTTCTGGACAATTCCGCTTTCATCGTATGCAGAGCTTGCCTGATCGTCTTTACGATCCGGGATTCCGAAAATCAGAAAGTGGTGCAAACCTCTTTCATAGAGTGGAAGACACTCCTCCAACGCTCCCTCAATGTTGAATTGACTAACGCCCGGCATTGCATCGACCGGCGTTTGACTCCGGGAGGTTTCTGCAACGAATATTGGATAAATCAGTCGTTGTTTCTCGACGCTGGTTTCCCGGATGAGTGATCGAATTCTGGGATTGTTTCGAAGTCTACGGGGACGATGGGTTGGGAACATCAGTCGTCGTCGTCCTCATCGCCTGTTCCAAAGAAAAAATAGTCGGCGCATCCTTTCGTGCAAAAGTGCCGTCCAGCAAAGAAGTAGCAACAGTTTTCACACACTTTATTGAAGCAAATAGGGCACTTAAACATTCTGCGCTCTTCTTCTGAAATGGTACATTTGACGCAATTCAATGTTACTGGCATAAAACAATTATAAGACATGTTTCGTTGACAAGCAGGCTGAACGGCACTTAGAATTACCTCCACGACGCACAGACGCATCGACACGCCATGCGTAGACGATTTTCGGCGGTGTAGCTCAGTTGGTTAGAGCACGCGGCTCATATCCGCGGCGTCCGGGGTTCGAATCCCTGCACCGCCATTATGCGTCTTCGCGTCGACGCGTCTGTTGCGTCTATTGCGTCGAACGCGTCACGCCATGATCGTCAACAAGGTTCGACACTTCCTCAAGAAACACGCGCTGATTTCTCCGGAAGAGCGAGTACTTGTGGCTTACTCCGGAGGTCCCGATTCCACCTTCTTACTGTTGGTGCTGAAGGAATTGCATCCGGATGTGGCTGCGGTTTACGTGAACCATCAATTGAGAGGACGGGAATCGAAGAAAGAAGAAGCGTTTGTGCGGCAGTTTTGCCAGAAAGAAAAGATTAATTTGTAAGTCGAAAAAATAATATGGAAAAAGCGGCCGTCGGATATCGAACAATCAGCCCGAAAGCGGCGCTACCGTCACCAAGAAAA
>JBKKAT010000738.1:0-3328 GCA_046714535.1 Acidobacteriota bacterium
CAATAGACCAGGTAATCGCTAATACAGCAGCAATTGTTAGAACCAAAAGTAACTTTTTCATTTTATCCTCCAAAAGATGTGATCTGACAGCAACGTGTTGTCGATACGTCGATGTTATCAGATCAGCGAGATCTATTAAAACGTTGCCCTGTCTGCGATACACTAAATCGAACGGGAAACAAATGAAGCTGGACAGATTGACACGGGAACAAAAAGGCGAAGTGGTCGAAGTGTTGATGTCTGCGTTTCACAATTATCCGGTGATGCGATTTGTGCTCAAGACGAGCGGAGAAGAATTTTTAGCGCAGTTGAAGGTGTTGATGGAATTTTATTGCGAGGCACGCCTCGCCAAGAATCGACCGGTCGTAGGAGTACGAAAGGATGATTTGTTGGTTGCTGCTGCGTTGATCGATGAAACGTCGCTCAAACCGTGGGCAGAAATGGAATCCGAGCTCAACCGTTTGAAGCAGGTTATCGGTGCGGAAGCATACGCGCGGCTGGAGCTCTATGAAAAGATGAGTAGCCGCGCGGAACCGGATACACCACACCATTTCCTAGGAATGATTGCGGTGCGTCCGGAGTATCAAGGGAAAGGTTATGCACGTTTTCTTCTTGATACCGTGAAGGGAATGGCGATGGCAGATACAAAATCCACCGGGGTCTGTTTGAGCACAGAAGATCTGGAGAACGTCTCCTTATACCGACATTTTGGCTATCGGGTCATCGCAGAAGTCGATATTGGAGACTTGCATTCCTGGTGCATGTTCTTGCCTACTACGGAGTGACTCCCGGTCTACGCCGGTACTAAAAATTCCACCAGGCCTTCCATGAGTTCTATTCGCACTTCTTTAGACTTCCTGGTTTTGACGATATTACCATCTACGTGGATATGAGTTCCGTCCCAACCAATCCGGATGTTTTTTGCTTTTAACGTGCTGGCGACGAATTCTTCTTCTTCACCTCTTACCTTGTTTAAAACATACGAAGCAAATCGTTCCTTGTGATTCTCCGGAATCAGGACCACTTCCAGCTCACCGTCTGAGACGTCAGAATTGGGCGATAAAACCAGATTTGGTCCTATCGAGCGAGTATTCATGATTTCAGCCAATAGAAATTTTCCCGAGTGATTCGTACCATCCACTTCCAACTCGCATTGCTGTGGTTCATAAGCAAGAATGATCTGATGGAGTAGCTCTAAGGCAGCATGTATTTTCTCTTCAGGATCTTCAAGGGAATTCTTTTCCTGCTTTTCCATTTCAAGGATCAAATAAGGAAAAATTCCGTACCCGAAGGATTCCAGGAAGAACTCCGCACCCTCCATATCGACAATTCTCCCCACATCGTATTTCTTTAAGGTTGCCCTATGCCACGATTGAATGATCTCTTCGGTTGTGCCTGATATTCCCAAAGTCTTCGCAATGTTATTCGCTGTGCCCAGCGGCAATAAAGCAATCGGCCATTTTTTTTCCAGTACCTTCCGCTTCAACAGCAACTTGATGATTTTTCTTACGGTACCGTCACCTCCTGCCGCAATCAGAAAATCAACTTCCGGATCGAGTTCTTTCCAGCCCTTTTTCTTTGTGGAGGAATATTTACACTTAAATCCGTTTGCCTCAGTGATAGAAATCAACTCCTTCTTGGTATGTTCTTCATCTCCGGCTTCCGGATTGTGTAATAACTGTGCTGTTTTCATAAATATCTCAATGTTTACTAATATATGTGATGCTACAAATCCCCTCCCTTATAAAGGGAGGGGCGTCCTTGATTTCAACCCCCACTTAACCTCCCCCTTCATAAGCGGGAGGAACCACCACGTGTTTTCAACGATCACAATCCTTGTACCAATATTGCTAGATCGGCATTAAATTAAATCCAAATGAATATGAAAATTATTGTGACAAACGATGACGGTATTTACAGTCCTGGAATAGCGGCCCTGGCGAAATTGGCTACGCGATTCGGCACGGTACAGGTCGTGGCACCCGATGTCGAACAATCTTCCGTGGGACACGCTGTTACACATTCCAGACCTCTTTCACTTAAAAAGTCACCCATTCATTTTGAAGGCATCGACGCGTTCAGGGTAAATGGCACTCCTGCCGATTGCGTAGCTTTAGGAACGCATCTTTACGCAAAAACCGATATGGTGCTTTCAGGAATAAATCTGGGACTAAATTTGGGAAATTCAACGTGGCATTCCGGAACATTGGCTGCTGCCCGACAGGCCGTGCTCCTGGGAATCAAGGGAATTGCCTTCAGTACTCCTGTAACTCAGACGGAACCAGATTTCGAATTACTCGGACCCTATGTTCAGGAGACCCTGGCCCTATTGGCGGAAAAGACCGGTTTGGGACTCTTCAATGTGAATTTACCTCCACAACCGAAGGGGATCAAATGGACCCGCCAGTCCGTTCGTTTGTATGATGGCCATATTGTTCCGGGAAGAGATCCAATGGGACGCAAACACTACTGGTTCACGGTCACACCCCTGGAGCCGGCTGACGAGGGCACGGATAGATGGGCAGTGGAACATGGATTTGTTTCAATTACACCGTTGCGCCTGGATCTGACCAATGAGGAAATCCTATTGAAGTTACAGGAATAACGCATTAAGAATCCTGTGTGGCCGTTGCATGCTTCAAAACTTCACTGGCGGCAAGTCCATTGGAAAGATTATTGACAGCATGCAGAAGCATTGGACCAATCAAGCTTCCAGAGATCAGATAAAGGGCCACAAGCACAGCCCCAAAGATTCCCGTTTTCCAAATGCTTGTTGGTCCCTGATAACCGTGGGCGAGTGCAAAAACAAAAGTGGATATGATCCCTGCGACAACTACATGGGTGATCTGTGTGAAATACCAGATAACAAAACCACGGTACAGGAACTCTTCACAGATTCCAGCTGTCAAAGAAAGCAAAACAAAGAGCCGGCGTTCGCGCGGTGTTTGAGGAAGAATTGCGGCAAAAGGGCGTATCTGAGCTTTTAAGGAGTCGCTGATTGCGCCATTGATGCTTACGATATGATTCCATTGGCGAATCGACAAAAGACATGCGACAACCACAATAATCGAGACGAGAACGAATCGAAGGTTCATGGGAAGGGACAAACCCAAAGCGGAAAAAGACCTGTCCGTGAACAACCAGATGCCCACTACGAGAAAGGAAACAGACCACTCTGTTACCATCGTAATGACGTAGAGCCTTTCGCGTAAACTGGATCTTTCTAAAAGCAGTTGTCTCCGGAGTTTTGCCCATGAAGGAAAACCAAACACAGAAAGCAGGACTACAATCAGAAAAGCCACCAGGTGATCCGCTAAAGTGGTCATGC
>JBKKAT010000739.1:0-11262 GCA_046714535.1 Acidobacteriota bacterium
GTGCTGAGTGCAAAGTGCTGAGTACTGAGTCCCGCATGGAATACTCAGCACTCAGCACTCATTGCTCAGCACTAGGAAGCTAAAGATGAGCTGGAAGATTGATTCGATTGTGGTGGGTCCGATTCAATGCAATTGCTACGTCTTGTCCGATGAAATTTCCGGAAAAGCATTTCTGATTGATCCGGGCGCGGAGTCACCGGATTTGATTGCCTATCTTGAAAGAAAAAAATTGGACATTCAAGCGATTTTGATAACGCACGCACACATCGATCATGTTGGCGGAATTGAAGCGGTGCATGCTCAATCGTCAGCACCGGTTTACTATCATGCGGGCGATCAATTCCTGTATCAGGATTTGAAAATGCAGGCGGAGTTGTTTGGAGTAACTCCGGCGCAGCTCATGGCAAAACAGCCGCGAGTCGGCGAAGGTTCGTTGCGTCAAGATCAGGAATTCGCCTTCGCAGCAGGCATAGTTCGGGTGCTCCACACTCCCGGTCATACGCCGGGTTCCGTCTGTTTTCACGCTTCCGGTGAAGAGAGTCTGGTTTTCACGGGAGATACTCTCTTCGCGGGTTCAATCGGCAGAACCGATCTCTGGGGCGGTGACTACGATCAGATCATCGACTCGATTCACGGAAGATTGCTGGTGCTGGAAGATTCCGTGCAGGTGCTTCCGGGACATGGGCCGGAAACCACGATCGGGGAAGAGCGAAAGTCGAATCCCTTTTTGCGGACGTGACGTCCGCGGTCCATAATGCCGGCGGGACGCCTGCGGTCCATAATTACGGTCGCATACGAGATTTCAAATCGGTGAGACGTTCAGCAGCGCGTTGCAACGTTTCCATCTTCTTGCAAAAAGCAAAACGGACTTTGCGGTAACCATCTTGCTGACGGTGGTAGAAACTGCTTCCAGGCACAACCGCGACGCCAACCTCCTGGATTAGCTTACGTGCGAAAACCGTGTCATTTGGAAAACCAAAGCCGGTGATGTCCGTCATGATGTAATAAGCGCCAAATGGTTTGAAACAACGGAATCCTACTTCTTCCAAAGCCTTCATCAAATAATTCCGGCGCTCCAGGTATTCGACAGCAAGCTCGTTATAGTAAGAATCATCGAAACGCATGGCCACGGCCACAGCTTCCTGCAGAGGATGAGGCGCGCCGACCGTCAAGAAGTCATGCACTTTGCGGATGGCCGAAGTCAGATATTCACTGGCGATAGCATATCCAACTCTCCAACCGGTTACGCTATAGGTTTTTGAAGCTGCATTAACGGTGATGGTTCGATCCTTCATGCCATCGATGGTTGCCATGTTCACGTGTTTATGGCCGTCATAAACGATGTGCTCGTAGATCTCATCGGTGATCGCCATGACGTCCCATTTCCTGCAGAGTTTAGCTATGAACTCCAACTCTTCCCGCGTAAAAACCTTGCCTGTTGGATTGTTTGGCGTGTTCAAAATGATTGCTTGTTTATGGTTGTTGAAGAGCCTTTCCAGTTCATCCGCATCGAAACTCCAATCCGGCTCGCGCAAAGAAATATACCGGGGAACTGCCCCGGAGAGAATTCCGTCCGGACCATAGTTTTCGTAAAACGGTTCGAAGACAATGATTTCATCGCCCGGATCGATCGTGGCGAGGATCGATGCAATCATCGCTTCTGTGGATCCGCATGTAACCGTAATATTCTTTTCAGGATCGACTTGCATTCCGTTGAATCGGGCGCATTTCTCAGCGATGGCATTCCGTAAATTCTTCGAACCCCATGTGATTGCGTACTGATTCACATCGTCCCGTATCGCTTTGACCGCCGCTTCTTTCATCTCTTCCGGCGCAGAGAAGTCGGGAAAACCCTGTGAAAGATTGATTCCGTTATAAACGTTGCAGAGCCGTGTCATTTCACGGATTACAGATTCGGTAAAGAGTCCGGCTTTTTTTGATATCTTCGGCATAATCTTTGAACAGAAGATCGCAAAGGACGCTAAGAAAAAAATGATTAGTTGCTTTGCGATCTTCGCGATCTTCTGTTCAAGATTATATGCTTTCTTTGGTGGTGTGCGGAAGCTTAATGGAAATTTTGGAGATTTTGTTTCCTTGCATCTTCTCAATTCGAAAACGAAGCGTGCCGTAAGAGATCTCCTGTTTTTCTGCGGGAATTTTATCCAGAATCGAAAGCAGGAAGCCGGCAACTGTTGTATAGCTTGGATCCTCTGGTAGATCAACGCCCAGATTATGATTCAGTTCTTTCACGGGTAGATTGCCTTCCAGCGACCAGTTGTGTTCGTTGACTTTATGGAGCATTTCAACATCTTCATCATACTCATCGTGGATTTCCCCGAGCAACTCCTCGATCAGGTCTTCGAGAGTCACAATCCCATCGACTCCGCCATATTCGTCCACAACGATTGCCAGATGCGACCGGTTGCGCCGCATATTCTGAAACGCGTCATGAACTGTCGCTGTTTCAGGAACGAAAAAGGGACGTCGAAGATATGGTTCGAGGGAGAATCCCGAATCTATTCCGATGATGTCCTTGGCGTGCAATATTCCCAGAATGTTGTCGAGATTGGAACGGTAAACCGGTAGCCGGGAGTAGTTGTTATCCTGAATCGTTTTCACGAGGATTCGCGACGGTGTATTGATTTCCACTGCTTTTACAAAGGGTCTGGGAACCATGACTTCCCTGACGCGCCTCCCGGAAAAATCCGCAAACTTTGAGTCGAAGGTTTGTTTCCTTAGCTGCCCATCCGCTTTTTCGGGACGCAAGCTCAGGAACATTTTGATCTCGTTCACAGAATATTCCGAGAAAATCTTCTTGCTCTTGAATCCGTATAACCGCAAAAAGCCTGAAGCAATTCGCTCACAGGCTTGCGGTAGCGGCAAATATTCGTTCAATTTCAGGACGATTGCGAAGGGGGTCAGCATCACAAAGGCAATCCTTTCCGGGTTGTGCACAGCAAGCATCCGCGGGATGTATTCAAGCAAGACCATTGCTCCCGCCAGCAAAAATGGAGCGAGAATCACTTTGTAGGCCAGACTGAATTGTAGTGAGAGCAACCACATTCCCAGGAGTATGAAAAAGATGGCCATGAGCGAATATCTCAAAAACAACAGGACCGAAATGGCCCGTTCCGGCGAGGATAGAAGGGAAAAGAGCTTCTTCGCTTTTTCATTTCCCTGACGATGAATCGAGTTGATTTTGTAATAATTCAGGGAGCGGAGGGAAAGATCTAACAGGGAAAGGGCCAGCAAAACAGGGGCAATTAGGGCTAAAAAAAAGCCTATTAGGGTTTGCACCAGACTACTTTTTGTTTTTTACGCACTTTCCGAGCGCGCGATCAAGCTTCTTTTCTACATCCGGCTCAGGAAGCTCCTGGACTTCCATCAGCTCACTTACGATGAGATAGCGAGCCTTTGTGAACATCTTTTTCTCCCGGTAAGAGAGGTCCTTCTGGTTGCTGAGATAAAACAAGTTTTTCAGGACTTCGGCGACTTTAAAGATCGAACCGCTCTGCATTTTCTCGAGATTCTCGCGATAGCGTCCCATCCAGTTATCGTATTCGTCTATCAGGCCGTTCTGAAGAATCCTGTACAGTTTGTTCACTTCTTTGTGAGAAATGATTTTCCTGAGTCCGACGCTGGAAACGGCTTCAAAAGGGATCATCACGCGGGAGTTGTTTGAGAAGATGCGAAGGTTATAAAACTGGATCTTCCGTTCCCCGATCGCGCGTTCATTAATGTTCTCAATGACCGCAAGGCCGTGATTCGGATAAATCACCTTATCTCCAATTTTCAATTCTACAAGCATATTTTTACGGGAGGTATGAAAATAGAGTACCACGTAGGATGGGGGGGAGTCAATTTTCGAGAGTTCGCTAAAATACGCTACAGAACGCTATTTCGGAGCATCCCGATGGATTCTATTTCTACTTCAATCACGTCACCCGATTGAATCGGTGCGATTCCGGATGGAGTGCCGGTGGAAATCACATCACCGGGCAACAGGGTCATGATTTGCGAGACATACCAGACAAGGTAGAGGGGGTTGAAGATCAACTGGGAGGTCCGCGAATTCTGACGAACTTCGCCATTCACGCGAGTCGTAATTGCCAGGTCAGATGGATCCACACCGATGGCGATGCAAGGACCGTAGGGCGCAAACGTATCGAAGCCTTTGGCGCGGGTGTATTGAACGTCCTTATCCTGAAGATCCCGCGCCGTCACATCGTTGAAGCAGGAGTAGCCCAGAATGCAACGCCCGGCCTCCTCCTGCGATCCGATGCGTGAGGCCGCTTCTCCCATCACAATCGCGAGTTCTCCTTCCGGATCCACCCGTTGAGAAAGGGCCGGCAGGGTAATTTGAAGTCCCGGAGCAAGGAGTGCGCTTGGCGGTTTCAAGAACAACAACGGCTCTTCCGGAATCGGTTTGTTCCGCTCCAAAGCATGATCGCGGTAATTCAATCCCACACAAATAATTTTAGAAGGTTGCGTCGGTGTCAGAAGCCTGCAATCTTTCGCCGGGGCAATGCGGTCCGAATCCAGAAGCGCACTTGGATTCTTGGGGTCCACGAAATAGAAAAGATCCTCATTAAAAACGGCGTAGTGAATCTCTTCTTTAAAAAGAACTCTGTAAAGGTGAAGAATCACGCAAGATTCTCCGGGAATCCGGCGAGTGCTTCTTTTGTAAAGGTTCCGCGATAAACCAGCCGGGCATCCCCTTCCAGGTAGATATCGCCGAGTTCTTTCGTGGGTTGAAAATGCACGGAAACCGGAATGCCGGATTGCGGCTCAAACGTAACGGGAGGATCCGTTTTTCCTTCCAAAAAAGTGGAAACGGCGCTGGAGACACATCCACTGCCGCATGCGAGCGTTTCGTTTTCTACTCCTCTTTCAAAACTCCGGATTTTGATGTGATTGCGCGCGAGAGGTTCGATGAAATGAACGTTCGCTCCGGCAGGACCCAGTCCCTCATGGTGCCGTAGTTTGCGAGCAAGCTGCACAAAGTCAATTTTCCTGATATTTTCGAAGGGAACAACGAAGTGTGGATCCCCTACCTGCACGTAATGTCCTCTATACATCGTTCCTTCCATCGACAGCTCCAGATTGAGCTTGATTTGGGTAGGCTTAACAAGCTGCAACTTAACGGATCCGTTTACAATTTCGGCTTTCACCACACCGATGTTCGTTTCCATGGTGATGTGCTGATCGGGTTTGACGAAAATGTGCGTATAGCGCGCGGCACAACGGCCGCCATTTCCACAGGTGTTGAACTCTTCCCCATCGGGGTTGATGTAACGGATACGCACGGTGGCATCCGTGGAGTTTTCTACGAGGATGAGTCCGTCTGCTCCGATCGAATAACGTCTTGCACAAATTCGTTGCGCAATTGCGGAAGCGATACCGGAATAGGATTCGTCGCGATTGTCGAGAACAATGAAATCATTTGCGGAGGCAGAAAGTTTTGCAAAAGGAATCGCATCGGGTAAACTTTCGAACGTTCCAAATTTCACGGATTCCTTTTTACCTCGGATACTTCACTCGAACGAGCGGACTCGTTCGGAACCGGCGCACTGTCTATGGCCGATACTTGATAATAATATTTGAGGCCCGCCGTGACATCCGAATCTGAGTAAGTCGTTTCGCGAACCAGCCTGGTATTGAGTTTCTTGAATTCGGTCTCCCCTTCGACTTTCCTGAAAACGTTGTAACCGGCCACATCTTCCTCGGGGTTGGGAGACCAGATCAAGACCATACCTTCGCGGGCTGCGACGACGTTGAGCTCTTGCGGTGCAGAAGGTGGATAGATATCCTGCGTAAAAATCAGAATCACGTTGGACGGTTCACTTTCTTGCTCGCGCCGTTGCGAGCTTACCGAGGCGCGTACGAAATAATAGTACGGTTTCCCAAATTGGATTTGAGTATCGGCAAACTCAGGAGTGGAAAGGGGGGCCGGGTTGATCGGAGTAAGCGCGGCAAAATTTGCATGGTTGCCGCGATAAACATTGTAAACAACCGTACCTGGTGTCAGCGGACGTCCCGCCAGATCGGCCGTTACGGCCGCCCAGTTCAGTTGAATCGATTTCTCTGACACTTTGCCATTGAATTGTTTCGGTGGCACCGGAACAATATCCGGAAAGAGAGCTACGAGCCGGCCAAATTGGTTCTTCTTATTCTTTTTGCTGTAAAGCTGAACGCCGTAATAGAACCAGTTCTGGAGATCTACGGAACCGGGCTTGATCTCACGTTTGTCCTGATAAATGAAATAATTGTCGCGGATGTATGAATCGATTTTGTCGGCTGGAATTTCTGCGATTCGCTCCGCTTGTTCTTCGAACTCTAACTCGCTTATGGTTCTGGCTGTTTCAACCGGTTTAGGCTGCGTTTGGGATTGAGTCTGCGTCTGAGTTTGTGTTTGGGTCTGAGTCTGGGTCTGAGGTTGAGTTTGAGGCCGTGTTTGCGTTTGCGCTGAACTTTGAGTTTGCGGCGCGGTTTGGGTTTGAACGGGAGCGGTCTGGGTCGGGGCGGCCGGCGCGATTCTCAGAGTCTTGAAACGATAGATCACCAGCATCCCCACGTCTGCCGGCGTTTTTTCATCTGAGCTTAATTCAGGGAGTTTAAAGGAGAAAAGTAACGAACTTCCGTTTTGAGTGACTTTCGTTTCGACCGCAGGCATGGGAACGTGTGGTACCGGCGGGGATGGCGGAGCTTTCTTTCCACAGGTCAGGGTTAAGAGTACGGCAGCAATAGCCAGAAGAAGAAAAAAGATTCGTGTATGCTTCGCCTGAACATCGTGCATCCGGATTTCCTTTTTTAATCGTGGATCGTGATCATAATCGTAATCGTGATCGCAATCCTAATCGGCAGTGTTCAACGATAGAGATTAAGATGAACGATTACGATAACGATCCACGATTCTTACAAAATGAATCGACTGAGGTCGTGATCTTTTACAATATCTATCAGCACTCTGTCAACATACTGGCGGTCAATCACCACCTTCCGGTTTTGCATTTCAGGAGCATCGAAGGAAACTTCATCCAGTAGTTTTTCAAGAATTGTGTGTAACCTGCGAGCGCCGATATTCTCAGTTCGGTCGTTTACTTCAGCCGCAAGATGCGCAAGTTGATCGATCGCATCTTCGGTGAAGACCAGCTCGACTCCTTCAGTGGAGAGCAAAGCGGCATACTGTTTGGGTAATGCGTTTTCCGGCTCTTTCAGGATACGAACGAAATCGGCTTCCGTTAACGGATCAACTTCAACACGGATGGGAAACCGGCCTTGCAGTTCGGGAATCAAATCGGAAGGCTTTGAAACATGAAATGCGCCGGCAGCTATGAAAAGAATGTGATCGGTTCGCACCATCCCGTAACGCGTGTTCACCGTGGTTCCTTCTATGATCGGCAACAGGTCGCGCTGAACGCCTTCCCGGCTGACATCGGGGCCTTGCGCGCTTTGTTTGCCGGCGATTTTGTCCAGCTCATCCAGAAATACCATTCCGCCCTGTTCCACTCGCGAGATGGCGGTTTTGGCGATCTGTTCCATGTCGATCAGTTTTTCTTTTTCCTCATGCAGCAATGCCTGACGCGCTTCTTCGATGCGCATTTTTCGCTTCTTTGTTTTTCCGGAGAAAAGGCCGGGCATCATTTCTTTTAAATTGATGTCGATGTCTTCAATGCCTGTGTTGGAAAAAATGGAAAAGGATGAGAAAGGGCGCTCTTTGACATCCAGCTCAACGACCCTCTGATCGAGTGCGCCGGAACGAAGTTGCGTTCGCAATTTTTCGCGCGTGTCTTTGCGACGGTTTTCCTGTTCGGTTTTTTCATCCATAACCGCGCTGCTGTAGGAAGAGGGAGGAATCAAAAGATCCAGAATTCGTTCTTCGGCGTTCCTGTTCGCCATCTCTTCCACTTCCGCCATTTTTTCCTGTTTAATCAAGTCCACGGAAATCTCGGTTAAATCACGGATCATTGATTCCACATCACGCCCGACATAACCGACCTCTGTATATTTAGTCGCTTCAACTTTCAAAAAAGGCGAGTGGACAAGCCTGGCAAGCCTCCGGGCGATCTCCGTTTTTCCAATCCCGGTCGGCCCGATCATGATGATATTTTTCGGAGCGATTTCTTCCGCTATCTCAGGTGGAAGTTTCTGGCGGCGCATCCGGTTTCGGAGGGCAATCGCAACCGCCCGTTTGGCCTTATTCTGCCCGACGATGTAACGGTCCAGCTCCTGAACAATTTGCTTTGGAGTCAAATCTTCCTGTGCTGGTTCCATGCGGGCCGGCAACGGAATCGCCATCAGGAAAGCTCCTCAACCAGAATGCTGCTGTTGGTGTAGATGCAAATATCGGCGGCAATCTTCATCGATTCTTTGCAAATTTCGCTGGCCGGTAAGTTCGAATATTTTAGTAAAGCTCGAGCCGCTGCGAGAGCGTACGATCCTCCGGACCCGATCGCCAAAATTCCATCATCTGGCTCAATTAGATCTCCCGAACCGGAAATCAGGTAAGAGTTTTCAGTATCCGCAACGATCAAGAGCGCCTCCAGACGTCGTAGAATACGGTCTGTGCGCCATTCTTTGGCAAGCTCCACAGAAGCGCGTTTCAAATTGCCGCGAAATTCTTCAAGCTTGGATTCAAACTTTGAAAAGAGGGCCATCCCATCGGCTGCAGAGCCGGCAAAACCCGCAAGCACACGATCATTGTAGAGTTTGCGAATTTTTCTGGCGCCTTGCTTCACTACGATATCGCCTATTGTTACTTGTCCGTCACCGGCCATTGCAACCGTGCCGTTATGCCGAACGCAGAGGATGGTTGTTGCGTGAAACATCATTCTTGAGGACGGTTAATATAATATGGCGCTATACCCTTGTCAAACAACCCAAGGCGCGCCAATTCTTTACAAAAGCTAACGAAGATAACAAAGATTTTGGAATCTTTGTTACCTTTGTTATCTTCTGTTCAAAAATAACCTGGCTTATTGCGACTATGCGTTCTTGAGCGTATCATGTAAGAAAATTTCCAGCGAGGATAATTCGTATGCCCACAGCCACCGAAGAATTATTGGTGAAAGAAATCCCGACTCCCGTTCCGTTTCGCCCGTACATTCCACCAGAAGCAAGACTTCCTGAATTTACGCCTCTACCGCTTATAGTCGGTGTTATTCTGGGAATGATCTTCGGAGCCTCCTCGCTATATCTGGTTCTAAAAGTCGGTTTGACAGTCAGTGCGTCCATTCCTGTTGCAGTAATTTCCATTACGCTATTCCGCATCCTTTCTAAGGTCGGCATCCGGAATGCAACGATTCTGGAAAACAACATAGTCCAAACGACCGGTTCCGCTGGTGAATCGATCGCGTTTGGTGTCGGTGTCACCATGCCTGCGATCATGATTCTTGGTTTCGATCTGGATATCGCTCGCGTAATGCTGGTCGCTGTGCTGGGAGGACTACTCGGCATTCTCATGATGATTCCGCTGCGCCGAGCGTTGATTGTTCAGCAACACGGCATTCTGAAATATCCGGAAGGCACGGCCTGCGCAGAAGTGTTAAAAGCAGGGGCCTCGGATGAATCCAAAGAAGTCGCTGCAAAAGCAGGAACGCTGGAAGATTCAGGGTCTACCAGTGCTGTTACGATTTTTACAGGATTCGGTATCGGTTTTCTCTACATGACAATCATGAAAGCGTTCCGCGGATGGAAGGATATTCCTGAGAAAATTTTTGATGCGCCCTTTAAGTTTGGTTCCATTGCAACGGAAATTTCTCCTGCACTTCTGGGTGTCGGCTACATCATCGGGCCCCGCATTGCATCGATCATGTGCGCAGGCGGAGTGCTGGCGTACCTTGTACTGATTCCGACCATTAAATTTTTTGGTGATTCGATTCCGGGAGTTCTTCCGCCCGGGTCTGTTCCGATCAGTGAAATGACTCATCCGGATCAAATCCGCGGAGCCTATGTGCTTTACATCGGCGCCGGCGCGGTGGCGGCAGGGGGAATCATCAGTCTATTCCGTTCGCTACCGGTTATCTGGAACGGACTGAAAGGAGGTCTGAGAGATCTAAGAGGCGGAAAGGCTGCCAGTGATTCTGCACCGAGAACAGATCAGGATATTTCGATGAAGTGGGTACTGGGAGGCATCGTTCTGCTGATAATCGGAATTATGGCGGCACGCAATCTTCATATGAACTTGCTCGGCGCATTGATGATCATCGTGTTCGGTTTTCTATTCGTTACCGTTTCCTCCAGATTGACCGGTGAGATTGGCTCTTCTTCCAATCCGATTTCGGGAATGACTGTCGCAACACTGCTCCTGACCTGTCTGGTTTTCCTGATCATTGGCTGGACCGGCCCTGCTTATTACGTTACGGCGCTTTCCGTGGGCGCGATTGTTTGCATCGCAGCTTCCAACGGTGGAACAACTTCGCAGGACCTGAAAACCGGATTCCTTGTGGGGGCCACACCGCGACTTCAACAGCTGGCAATACTGATCGGCGCTTTCGGCTCCGCAATCATTCTGGGACCAATCCTTTTGGCTTTGAATGACACGGGAGCCGTTTATGTTCCTAGAGTTACTTTTCAACGCGTCGAGAAAGTCGTCGAAATACCTCCGGCCTCGGGTTCCCTGCTACCTGCATACGAAGAGAGTATCAAACCGGATGCAAGCAGTTATCGCGTGTTTCGGAACGATCAAAACGCCGTGCCGGACCTGACGCCGGGCGAATATTTGGTCGATGATGCGGGTAAAGTCGTTTACAAAATACAGCAAAATTTTCCTGCTGACATGAAAGCGGACGTTTCAAAATTAGGAAAAAGCGAACAGCTTAAGGGCTCGCAGGCATCCTCCGATTCGAATACGTATCGCGTGTGGCACAAAATCGAAGAGCAGGGCGGCCCTGCGGGACGCTATCTGGTCAAAGATGATGGAACACCGGTCTACCTTGTGGATCCTGGAATCAATGGCGTGCATCGTGTGCGGCCCGATGGAACGAAAGTCGACAAATTTGATGCTCCAAAAGCGACTTTGATGTCTTACATCATCAAAGGAATTTTGAACCGCCAGTTACCATGGGGACTGGTGATTCTGGGCGCGATGATTGCGATTGTTCTGGAAATGTCCGGAATTCCATCGCTGGCATTCGCCGTTGGCGTTTATTTGCCCCTTTCTTCTTCCAGCCCAATCTTCATCGGCGGCGTCATCCGCTGGCTTGTGGATCGTAAGATTCGCAGCAGACTTCGCCATAAGAATTTGACGGAAGAACAGTTGGT
>JBKKAT010000740.1:0-4490 GCA_046714535.1 Acidobacteriota bacterium
GGTTACCCGTTGAATGAGTTGATTTCTCTCGCTCAAATTTTCCCAACCTTAGATTTTCGACAAATGAATGCTATCATAGACTGATGCTGACTCTGGAAGTGGCCTGTGAAGCATATGCCGGGGATAACAACAAATATCCGCGGGCACGCAATATGACGGAGATGAAAAGCTTGCTTCAGCCGGTTCTCATAGGACGAGAGAGGGCCTCAAATCAGGATTAATTTGCTTTTTGCGAAGAAATGGACGATAATATCCCAGCCTGAAGTTTGCAACTTCGGGTAAATTAATTCTGAAAGCCTTCCGCAAATCAGTCTGCGTTTCCGTTTTAGAGCTTTGTTGATTTTTGATAGGGCCCAAAACGATTTTTACGTATCAGTCTGTACTCGGCCCTTTCAGTTAACAAAGGAGAAAAAATGCAAAAAAAACTATTCGTAGGCGGTTTGTCCTACAACACAGATGTTGACCAGATTCGTGATCTATTCGTGCAGGCGGGTGAAGTGATTTCCGTGAACGTTATTAAAGATAAATTCACAAATCAGTCCCGTGGTTTCGGTTTTGTCGAAATGGCAACCGAAGCACAGGCGAAAGATGCGATTTCAAGGTTCAATGGTAGAGAACTTGACGGGCGTACGCTCGTTGTAAACGAATCTAAACCCCAGGAGAAAAGAAATTTCTCTAATAGTGGCGGCGGCGGCGGTAGGCGCTATTAATAAGGTTTTCTTTCAGTAAAACAACCCTCCCGCTCTGCGGGAGGGTTGTTTCTTTTTTGGGGAAATTGAATGCAATCAAAAACTGGTGAATTAAGCGAGCGGCAAGCTGCTCGCATCATTGAAATGTACGAGAACGCGATGCGCAATGGAGAACAGTGGGCGCATGATGTATTTTTGCATCGCGGAACGGACAAATACGAAAAGAGTATTAATACACTCAACGAAGCATTTGCTATCAAGTCACTTCATACGGTGATTCAAGCTTTGGACTCACCTGAAAAACTCTTACCTCGTGCGACTCGCTCTCGCCTTCCGATCAAACGGCGACAAAAATAGTCCCGTTCGCCCTGTCAGCGAATCTCCGGTAGCAGGCAAACAGCGAAAAAGATCCTACTTTATTAGGATATGGCCAAAGATCCGGATGAGATGGCTCAGGAAGAGATTCGCGCCCGAATTTTGAACCTTGCTTTTCATGGCGATGAAAATCTACTAGAAGCTTTTTGTGAAAAATTACGGGCCGGCTTGCCGCCGGGGACGGCAGTTGCATTGCGGGGAAGCGTTGTAACGAATGAGCGTCATGAAGATGGCAAACCGTTTGACGCATCCGGTAAAGGCACAAGCGATCTGGATGTGACGCTCATCGGCCATGAAGTAATGGAACACTGGGATAAAGATGCTTTTTACATCCCGATGCTACACACGAAGCCACTGAGCGATCAAGATCCCGGAATCGCGCCGCTTCTGAATCCTTTGCGGGAAGAACTTCAGCGAATGGTGGGACGGCCGGTAAATTTTCAAGCCACTTCCAACATGATTCTTTTTGTGCGCGATGTGCTGTTTGATCAGCCCTACTTCATGCTTATCGAAGCCGGCGAAAATTCGTGATCATCAGACTCCTGAGCCACAACATTCGTTTTGGTGGAAAAGGCAGGGAGGCTCAGCTTGCGGCCGTAATTCAAGCTGCGGCTCCCGATGTTGTCGTCTTTCAGGAAGCGATTTTTCCCCGCGTGATCCAGCAAATAGCAGCAGCAACCGGGATGGAATTCTGGCTGTCGAAACCAAATCACTCCGTTGCTTATTGCAGTCGAATCAAAATCGAGCATCACGAATGGCACTATCCGCGGGGATCAAAACATGCGTTTTTAGAGATTCATCCGTCAGGCACGAATGCTCGAATCTTCGGTGTACATCTCAGGGCGATGTTTTCTAAATGGGGCGAGAGGCGCCGGAAACAGGAAATCGAAACGTTGCTTGCAAGCATTCAGAAACACCAGCAAGGATTTCATGCCCTTGTTGGGGATTTCAACTCACTGGGTCCTGGCGAGCTTTTGGACATCAAAAAAATGCCTCATTGGATACGAGCCATGATCTGGCTGAGTGGCCGCGATATCCAGAGGGAAGTCGTACAGCTGATGCTGGATCGTGGTTATGCGGATGGTTATCGTTTGTTGTACCCCGATAAAAAAGGCTATACCTTCCCAACCTGGGATCCTCATCTGCGATTGGATTACGTATTCGCACCTCTTTCTTCTATAGGTCGTCTCGTTGAGTGCCGGGTTATTGATGACAACATTGCCGCGTCTTCCTCCGATCATTTTCCGTTGCTCGCCCGGCTGGACATTCCAGATTTGTGATGCCGTGGTATTACACAATTTGGAACATCCCGCTTTTGCATTCGTATATCTCTGTGGGGAGAAAACCATGAAGACATTGATCTACATTTTTGCCATCCTTCTGTTTAGCTGTGCCGCGGATGCTTTAGAAGTGCGTTTTTATCCGGGTAAGGCGTTGTACCTAAATGATGCCAACCCAAGATACGGAACTTATGACGTGGTTGCTCATCTCATTCTTGTGAGAAATGATTCTAAGGAAAATGTCATTTTGGAGAAACTGAATCTAGCGGTGTTCGCAGAACAACGACTGCTTCAGGAAGTGCGTCTGAATCCTGAAGAGCTTGCGATTGCGACAAAGGAATTGATGGAGCTCAAACAACAGGGAATGGAAATCATCGCGGACATCATCGTTCCTTCGGAGGCGAGCGGAAAAGACGGAAAATTATCGTCCACCGTAGAGCTTCAACCCGGAGAAATTTTGACGGCGCGGAACATCTATATTACTGTTCATGGAATTCCAACCCATCTTCGAGCGGAAGCAACTGCCAGGAATGCAGCAGGAAACCGGACTGACGGCAAAGTCGAAATAAAAATTGTCCGGCATAAATCACCAAACCAGTATTCCTATCCACTGGAAGGTGTTTGGTACATGCAATCCGTTCCGAATGTGACCAGTCATCACCGCTGGATGTCTCAAACAGAATTTGGAATTGATTTCATGAAAGTCGATGCAAAGGGCGCACTCTGGAAAACAGATGGAAAATCGGCGGCAGATTTTTACGGATATGGTGAGCCAGTTCTAGCAGCGGCCGATGGAATCGTTGTAAAGACAATCAATGATGCCGTTCAAAACTGGGATGCGTGGTTGCAGCGCGCAGGTGAAAGCGAGGAAGAATTCGACAAACGCTCTTCTCGCTACCAATTGGACATGATGAAAAGGGATCTATACCGTGCGGTGACCGGAAACGTTGTTGTAATTGAGCATTCTGGAGGAGAGTATTCCGCTTACGCGCATTTAAAACAGGGATCTGTCCTTGTAAAGCAAGGAGATCGCGTAAAGCAAGGCCAGCGGATAGCTGCAGTCGGTGATACAGGGGACTACCCTATGGCTCACTTGCACTTCCAGATCAGTGATCAACCGGATGTGGTGAAAGGACGCTCTCTCCCATTTGAGTTTGTTAACCTTGGACGCAAGCCAGAGCTCGGCCACTTCGCCCGCCTACGCGATGGCACTGACTAACCGATCCTGATACGCCTCGGCGAGGTCAAGGAGCGCCTGTTTCCCATTTCCATGAAAGGCGGGGCCATGCATCAAAGCAAGCGTTGTTGGAGAAAGCTCCGCCAGGCGGCGAATTGTCCGGGCAGTTAGCGGTGTAAGGGATGTTGCTAAGTACAGATCTTCTGTGGCAAGCGCAGGAGCAATCATGTCTGCTTCGGTTCGCGCGGGAAGATTTCCGGTTTGTGTGAACAAGTCGCCACAAAGGAGTGTGTTCGACGTTTCCTCATAAACCAGACCAGCATCCCAGCAATGGGGAACGTGTGGTGTGGCTAAATATCTGACCCTCTTTCCACCGAGATCCATGATTTCGTTATCTTGCCACACGCGCGGCATTCGAATTGCCTGGTCGTTCGCAGACAATATACAGGCAATTTCGCCTACCACGACTGTTGCATCCGGAGACGCGGTAAGCCAATCATTCATCGCACCTGATTCGTCCGCCTCATGATGTGAGTATGAGATCCATCGTAGTTTTTGAAGTGGAATAACTTTTGAAACCGCGGAAGAGACCAGTGGGAAAAGGCTTTTCATTCCACAATGAAATAGCAACGGCTGGTCAGCATCGATCAGAACCTGGTTGAATCTCAGGTCCGCGGGTTCCACATATGTTGAGAGATGATAAATTCGTTCTGCAATTTCGGTGATACGAGTTTCCATGAAACAAAACCCTCCTCAAGTTAAAACTTCACTTCAGGCAAGAATTGTGGTGGACGCCTAACGTTTGTGAGCTGTTCAAATGCATAGGCAAGTTTGAACAGAGTTGGTTCGCTATAAGCGGATGCAAAAAAGGAAATGCCGACGGGTAATCCTGAAACGTATCCCGCGGGAACAGTAATATGTGGATAGCCGGCAACGGCTGAGGCCGATGAGTAACCACCGGTGTAGTGG
>JBKKAT010000741.1:0-8147 GCA_046714535.1 Acidobacteriota bacterium
GATGGGAGCGAAGGCTGGTCTCGAGCCACTTCATCCTGCGGTCGCCAGCTCATCTTCTTCTGCTCAGTTGTTGGAGGAACTTTCTCAATTGAAGGCGAAGAACCTGATTTCAGAAGAAGAGTACAACGAGAAACGAAAAGAAATCATTAAACGCATGTGAATTTAGTGCTGAGTGCAAAGTGCTGAGTGCTGAGATGATCTCGTGGTTTTTCACTCAGCACTCATTGCTCAGCACTGACATTGGAGGTTCAGGATGTTTTTGCGAGTTTTCATTGCGCTGCTCCTGGTGCCGGCTCTGGCCATTCCTTACACGATCGTACGCAAAGACGGCAAAATTTTTCAGGGTGAATTGATTCGCGAATCGGCGGATGAAGTTGTTCTGAAAGATAATGAAGGCACAACCATTAAGTTTAAAAAAGATCAGATCGATTGGGACAAAACTACAATCGAAAGACGAAAAGAGAAAAAACAAGAAATTGCCAGGGGGCCCCGCGCTGTTGAAATAAAACGGGAGCAAAAACTGGAATGGACGGGTGAAAAGATCAGTCTGGATTTCAAAGACATTGATATTCGTGATCTTTTCCGCTTTCTCGCTGAAACAGGGGATTTGAATCTGGTGATAGATCCCGGCGTAAAGGGCACCGTAACCATTAAGATGACTGATGTGCCCTGGGACCAGGTTCTGGACGTCGTTTGCAAGATGCATGATCTGGGTTACACCGTGGATGGAAACGTTATCAGCATCAACCCGTAAGGAGGTCCATGTCGAAGAAAGCAAATGTTTATTGGAGATCCGGTTGAAGCACTTGCCAGAAAGCAGTTGCTTTCTTGAAAGAGGAATTGGGTTATAAAGAAATAAAATTCAGAGACCTGAAAGAACAACCTCTGCAGAAAAACGAACTCAAAGAGCTCGCAAAAAAAGCAGGCGGCATAGACAAGATTTTTTCCCGAAGAGCCATCAAGTACAGAACGTTGGGTCTGGCAGAGAAAAACCTTACAGACGATCAAAAATTGGATTGGATGGCCCAAGAATACACTTTCATCTCCCGCCCGGTAATCGAATCGGACAGCAAAGTGGTCGCCGGCTTTTCGAAACGCAATTACCAGGAAGCTTTTGAGAATTAAAATCAGGAGTCAGGAGATAAACCGGATCGAAGGATGGCCGGATGTTTTTACTGTTACAGCTGAGAATTTCCAATATCGAACAATCGATTCTCAGAACAGCACAGGTGAAGGGCGGTCGGCGCTAACATCAGCGGTTCGGAATTCGATTGTTGGCTATTCTGCGGTTCAACTCTTAGCTGCGTCATGCTACTTTTGACAAAGTACAGGCATGGTTCCAGCTACAATCATAAAAAATCTTAGATTTTGGTGCGACCGTTAAAACTTCGGGGCTTTACCAAGAACGTTGAGTTCTTCTTCGTAATAGCGGCGGTAGAGGATTGCCCATTCCGAGCCACCCTCGGGAATCTTTCGTTTGAAGGAAGCGATTCTCTCTCTCACTTTCGTATCAAGCAATTCGTCCACTTTCAGACGTGCATTGATCAGTTTCATCACTTCCAGACGAATCTCGTTCAGGTCTGTCTTCAAAATTACATCCGGATCCACTCGCAAGGCTTCGGCGACCTGATGCGAGATTCTAGTTACTTTCTCTCTGCTCAAACGTAACATTAGAAAATTAGGTTCCTTTCTCTCTGTAATTTAGCTTTTACACGCTTAAACATTTCATGATACTGGACATTGGCAGCCTGGATCCTATCCGTATGTTCACTGAGAATTTGCCGGACTTCTTCATCGACTCGGTCTTCCACCATGAGCTCTTCCAAGATAACTTGATGAATCAACTGTACTAACCTGTCTCTCTCAGGGTGTGTGATGAAATCGCGCGCAAAGAGGTCCTGCACAATTTGAGTAGCCATGTCCTCGACCATTTTCTTGGGAACACGCATTCCACATACTCCACTTAAGACAAACAAGCATTTTACCAAATCCCCATTCACCTTACAATGAACCGTACGCAGACTTGGTGGGAACGCGTATTTATGGAAGAGTCGAAAGCTTTAGAAAACGACTCCAAAAGCCACGATAAAGCGGTCGCCGAACTTGACACCGTCGCTGTCCAAGGGGTCATCGCCTCCCTCATCGTCGGGATAGAATGTGGCCCGGACTTCAACAAATGGCTCTGCCGCAGCATGCCCGAATTTAAGGCCGCCCAGGACATTGACCCCTAATTCCGTTCTCTCATCATCGAAAACGTCATTGAAATCATCGAATGTTCTCCGGGCGAACCCCACTCCCCCTCCGAGGTAAGGACGGACGCTGTCCGTGGGAAATTCATAAAGGATATTGCCGTTGACCTCGAAGAATTTCAAATCGAAGTCGTTCTCATCGGCATCCCCTTCATCAAAAAGATCACCGGCGTTGGTGAAAAAGTAATCAAAAGCAATCTGTCCGCGGACTTGTCCGCCAAAATCGACACGGGCGCCAACCCCAAAATCGCCATTTGCGATTCCTTCTGTCTTGCTCCAATCGACATTGAAGCCGAAATCTACATCAGCAAATGTCTCCGAAACGGAGAAGAGAGCCACGATCGCCGTTAGTAGTATCAATTTTTTTCGCATTTCAACCTCCAAAAAAAATCATCTTCATCGAAACTACTAAATTTAAGCTTCCCAGCAAGATTTTCAACGACGCTCCCCGGTAACATTGTGGATTCGCTCCAAAAAAAGTAATCTTACTCATAGAATCATTTCCAGGGGTGCAAAAAATGGGAATATTTTCGCGGAAAGCGGAGCCTGCCACGAGTGAAGCGGCAGTCTTGAATGAGTTAAGAAAAATACAGGATCCGGATCTTCATCGGGATATTGTTACCCTCGGTTTCATCAAAAATCTTGAAATTAAAGGATCGGAAGTAAATTTTGATTTTGTCTTAACAACACCGGCCTGTCCGGCGCGTGATGTGATGCGCGATGATGCCATTCGATTGGTTGGTTCAATTCCGGGAGTCAGTGCTGTCAACATCAACATGCAGGCAGAAGTAAAATCACAACCTGCACTGAGTAAAAACTCAATTGCCGGCGTGAAAAATATTATTGCCATCTGCAGCGGCAAAGGGGGAGTTGGGAAATCCACCGTCAGTACGAATCTTGCGGCCTCGATGGCGAAAGCAGGAGCTCAAGTGGGTTTGCTGGATGCCGACATTTACGGACCAACGATTCCGATTATGATGGGCAAAGTGGGCAGCAACATAGAAGCGCGCGGAAATCTTCTTCTTCCCATCGAAACGCACGGATTGAGATTCATGTCCATGGGATTGATGGCTCCCGGAGACAAACCATTGATCTGGCGTGGACCGATGGCGCATAAAGCGCTTCAACAAATGCTACTCGGCGTCGAATGGGGAGATCTAGATTATTTGTTTGTGGATTTGCCCCCCGGCACCGGCGATGTGCATCTAACACTTGTGCAATCGATTTCCGTTACCGGAGCGGTGCTGGTTTCCACTCCCCAGGATGTTGGTTTGACGATTTCTATGAAGACTTACCGCATGTTTGTAGAAACAAAAGTTCCGATTCTGGGAATCGTTGAAAACATGAGCTATTACATTTGTCCACACTGCGGCAGTAAAGATGAAATTTTCGGACATGGAATCGTAAAAGATGCGGCCGAGAAGCTGGAAATTCCATTCCTTGGTGAAATCCCGTTAGACAAAGCGATTCGTGAAATGTCCGATCGTGGCGCCCCTGTGGTTCTCTCAGCTCCGGAATCCTCATCGGCAAAAGCTTTCGAGGAAAATGTCGGGAAACTCGCAGCTCAAATCAGCATCGCAAATTTTACTTCGCAACCGCTGCAAATCGTAGAAGAATGATAGGGAGCGCAGGCGTCCCGCCTGCATTATGACCGCGGACGTCCCGTCCGCCCGAGCTAAACCATGAAAATAGATCCGACAAAACCGGTTGAGTTAAAGAAGCAAGGCCAGGAGCAATTCAAAATCCGGTGGGAAGATGATCATGTGAGCCACTATTCGTTCCGGTATTTGAGGCAAAATTGTGGATGCGCGGGTTGTCGAAGTGAAATTACCGGCGAACGGATTTTGAATCCCGAAACAATTCCGGAAGATCTAAAAGGTTTGAAAGTTGAATTGGTCGGCAATTATGCGCTTCATTTTCTCTTTTCCGATCAGCACACAACCGGCATTTATCCATTCAAAGTATTGAGAGAATTGTGTCCGTGCGCCGAATGCAATTCAATCTGATACAATTCCTGTAGCACGCGCTATGACCGATCGTTTAGATCCTTCGAAGATCAAGAAGGTTGCCATCAACACCGGTGGTGGAGATGCGCCTGGCCTGAATGCGGTTATTCGCGCTGCGACGCTGGCTTGTTTGCGACAGGGCTGGGAAGTGTACGGAATCAGCCATGGTTATCGTGGCTTGTTTGACATGCAAGGATTGATTCCGCTCACCAGAGAGCGGGTGCGAGGAATTACTCACCTGGGTGGAACCATTCTGGGAACGGCAAATCGCGGTAATCCTTTTGAATATCCCATCAAAACGGAAGAAGGCACATCGACAGTCGATATCAGCGATCATATCGTGGAAAATTTTCACCGCGCCGGTTTTGATGTGCTGATTTGCATCGGCGGCGATGGCTCTCTTCGCATAGCCCAAAAGTTTATTGAAAAAGGAATTCCGATTGTTGCGGTCCCCAAGACAATAGACAATGATCTTGCAGGCACAATCATCACATTCGGATTCGATACTGCGGTCACCACAGCAACTGAGGCCATAGATAAGGTTCATTCCACAGCCGAATCTCATGAGAGAGTGATGGTGGTGGAAGTGATGGGCCGCTATGCTGGATGGATTGCGTTGCACTCAGGATTGTCCGGTTCGGCCGATGTGATCTTGATTCCGGAAATTCCGTTCGATCTTAGAAAAGTGTGTGAAAAAATCTGGGAAAGGGAAAATTCAGGGAAGCATTTCGCGATTGTGGTTTGCGCTGAAGGAGCCCATCCGGCCGGTCAGGACATCATGACAAAAGGAGAGAAAGAAGCAGGCCGGGAGATTTTGCTGGGAGGAGTGGCCGAATACGTTGCGAAAGAGATTTCGCGCCTCACCGGAAAAGAAACACGCTCTCTTGTTTTAGGACACTTGCAGCGAGGTGGAAGTCCCACCACGTTTGATCGTTTGCTCGGTCTCCGTTTTGGCGCGGCCGCGGTACGGTGTATTCTGGAAGGTCGTTGCAATATGATGGTCGCGCTGGATCCGCCTGACGTAAAAACGATTCCGATACCGGAGGCCATTAAAGAAATGAAAAGCGTTCCTCTGAACTGTGATACGGTGCTGACGGCCCGCTCACTTGGAATTTCATTCGGCGACTAAAAAAATGAAAAATAAAAAACTAAAAACCAAAAATGTGAAGGCCCCCGATCCGCTTTCGCAGTTTTTTATTTTTAGTTTTTAATTTTTAATTTTACATGCCTACTCGACTCCGTAAATCAACAACAAGATCGGCTACAAGAAAGAAACAAAAACCAATCGAAAATAATCGTGTGAATGCTATTCACACAGCCTTTGAAAATCATTTGCTTTACACTATGGCCAAAGACCAATATTCCGCGACGAAGTTAGATTTATATAAAAGCCTCGCATCCACTGTAAAGGACCAGCTTGTGAAACGATGGATTCAAACACAGCAAACCTATTACAAGGTGGATGCGAAACGGGTTTATTACCTGTCTCTCGAATTCCTGATGGGACGCGCTCTGGGAAATAATCTGATCAACCTTAAATTGATGGATGAGGCGCAGGAGGCCTTGCAGCAGGCAGGACAGGATCTGGAACAGCTACAGGAACTCGAATGGGATGCGGGGCTGGGTAACGGTGGCCTGGGACGTCTCGCTGCCTGCTATCTGGATTCCATGGCAACACTGGAGCTCCCCGGTTACGGATATGGAATTCGATATGAGTATGGAATTTTCTACCAGCATATACGGGACGGATATCAGGTAGAAACACCGGACAATTGGCTTCGTTACGGAAACGTCTGGGAAATTGAACGTCCTGAATATCTTTACACCGTCAAGTTGTACGGGCGGCTCGTTCAGTTCAAAGAAAAAGATGGCCTTTTGCGATCCGAATGGGTAGACACGCATGACGTTATGGCGATGGCTTACGACACACCCATTGCGGGTTACGGCAACAACACGGTCAACAATTTGCGGTTATGGGCGGCCAAATCGACACGCGATTTTGATTTTGAATACTTTAACCATGGCGATTACATAAAAGCAGTTCAAGATAAACAAAAAACGGTAACGATTTCGAAAGTTCTTTATCCCAATGACAATGTGATTCAGGGAAAAGAGCTCCGTTTGAAACAGGAATATTTCTTTTGTTCAGCCACTCTGCAGGACATCATCCGCCGGTACTTAAAAACTCATGAAGATTTTTCTGAATTTGCCAATAAAGTAGCGGTGCAGTTGAACGATACTCATCCCGCGATAGCAATCGTGGAATTGATGCGATTGCTGTTAGACGTCTATCAAGTGCCGTGGCGAGAAGCATGGAAAATCACAATCGATACTTTTGGTTACACGAACCATACGATCCTTCCCGAGGCGCTTGAAAAATGGCCGGTCTCGATGATGGAAGCTGTTTTACCCCGGCACATGAATATCATCTTCGAGATTAACAGTCGTTTCCTGGAAGAGGTCGGCAAACGTTTTCCGAACGATCCTGCGCGTCTAAGCAGGATGTCCTTGATTGAGGAAAGCACCGAGAAACAGGTACGGATGGCGTATCTTGCCATCGTCGGAAGCCATTCTGTGAATGGAGTCGCAGCGCTCCATTCGGAGATTCTGAAAAATGAACTGTTTAAAGACTTCTATGAGATGAGTCCGGAGAAATTCAACAATAAAACAAATGGGATCACGCAAAGACGCTGGTTGCAGAAGTGTAACCCGCGGCAATCTGATCTGATCACGCGGGAAATAGGCGACAAATGGATCACGGATTTGTACGCTGTGAAAAAACTCAAGGATTTTGCAACCGATCCTGCCTTCCAGGACGAATGGAGAGCAATCAAGCGGCACAACAAGGAATCTTTTGCAGACTACGTTGCCAAACTAACCGGAGTAAAAATAAATCAGGAATCGATTTTCGACATACAGGTGAAACGAATTCATGAATATAAGCGCCAGCTGATGAATGCGCTTCACGTTATTTATCTTTACAACAAAATCAAAAGCAATCCGAACGATTCTTTTGTGCCTCGCACGAAAATTTTTGCCGGCAAAGCGGCTCCGGGTTATTTTCTCGCCAAACTGATCATCAAGCTAATCAATTCGATTTCCGATGTGGTCAACAGGGACCCGGAAATTGGAGATAAACTGCGTGTTGTGTTTTTACCAAACTATTGCGTCTCGCAAGCGGAAAAAATTATGCCCGCGGCCGACCTTTCCGAACAGATTTCCACCGCCGGTATGGAAGCTTCAGGGACAGGTAATATGAAATTCGCGCTAAATGGGGCCCTCACAATCGGGACATTGGATGGGGCCAATATTGAAATTATGGAAGAGGTCGGCAAGGAAAACATTTTCATTTTCGGTCTAACCGCCGATGAAGTGAAAAACTTGAAGCGGAGCGGTTATCGTCCGGCCGAGTACTATGAACGAAATCCGGAATTGAAAAAAATTATTGATATGCTTTCTTCCGGATACTTCTCACCCTCGAATCAGGATCTGTTTAAGCCGATCGTACAATCATTGTTGAACGGAGATCCGTACATGGTCCTCGCCGATTTTGAGGCTTACGTAAAATGCCAATCGGTGGTTTCCAAAGGATTCTTGTTGCCCCAGGAATGGACCCGCAAAAGCATCTTGAACGTGGCAGGGATGGGCAAGTTTTCCAGTGACCGCAGTATCAGTGAGTACGCTCGTGAGATCTGGCAAGCAACCCCCGTGCCGATCAAAATGGATTCCGAAATCGTCAATTCGAAGATTTAGAATTTAACACAGAGGCACGGAGACACAGAGATTAAATTATGGTTTTTTTCTTTCTCTGTAGTGCTAATCGAGATCTTCGTGCTTTTAAACAAATTTAGAAAAATCAGGAGACAAACCGGATCGAAGGATAGGCCGGGTA
>JBKKAT010000742.1:0-12836 GCA_046714535.1 Acidobacteriota bacterium
GAGTTCGTCCACGACCTATCACTATCGCGTTCGCGCAAACAATGGTTCGGGCGACTCGGCCTACTCCAACACCACAAACGCCACAACGCAGGGAACCTCTCCCAATGCGCCTTCCGGACTTGCGGCCACGGCGATATCCAAAACCAGAATCGATCTTTTCTGGACTGACAATTCCACCAATGAAACTGGTTTCAAGATCGAACGTTCGGGCGATGGCACAAACTTTACACAAATCGCCACAGTTGGTGTGAACGTGGGAACTTACAGCAGCACAGGATTGAAAGGGAACAAAACTTACTGGTATCGTGTGCGCGCATATAACGCAATCGGCAATTCCGGCTACTCGAATGTCGCCAGCGCCAGAACACCGCGCCAATAAGCTGTTGTAATTACTCGTACATTACGTCCAAGGTATCGAATGCAACATCCACCGCTTTCGATCGGTCCTCAATCTTAAACTCGAATGTCAACCGCGTAACAGGCCTGACAATCGATTCGCCGGGCAAGTCGAAACTGAGTGTCTGCCATCTCGGAAATACGGGCCGCTCGCCGATATATAAATCATCGAGATAGAGTTTGATCGATTGATCAGTGTTGGCTGGTGGTGAAATGTGAATATTCACTCTGACATTTTTCTTAAGTTTCAGTGGAAGGTATAACTGTGCATGAGAATCCCGGGCCCTGCGATACGTTTGCCCGCGCGTGACCCTCCGCCAACCCATGCCAAATGAAGCGCCTGGATCGTGAGTAGAAAAATCTAGATGTACGTTTTTCATCTCAGGGATGGTGGTTTGCTTGTACCAGGATAGGATGTTGTCAACGGGTCCGCTGATCTCCCAAACAGCATCAATGGGAACGTTCTTTGCCTTCCAAAATTTCTTGTCCCATTTGTGTTCCAAATACAAAAAGGTGCGCTTCTCAGGTTCCTCTCCAAAAGCGAAACGACCTGTCTCATTCTCGCAATCGCCCGCCAACTTACATATGGTTGTTGGAATATCGCCTACCTGTAATAATCTGTTTGAAATTTTGAGAGTCCCGTGAGATTCAAAAGGTTTGATCACCAACAGGGCCCTGGCTCTGGCTAAAGTTGGTGGTTCCAAATTGTTGCTCAGCCCTGCTCCGTGATCACTCATCAAAACAATCAATGACTTATCGTACAAACCTTTCTCTTTCAAATCGTCGAGAAACTTTGTAAAGAGTTTCACAGCGCATCTCGATTCTCCTTTGGCCGTTCCCCAGTTCCAAGGCTCGTTCCCAACCGAACCACATTCTGCATTTACATCGACCGGAACATGTGTGATGTACGAATGGAGGAATCGAACTACGGGACGATCTGTGGATGGGGACAGGCGACTTTTGAGCAGCTGAAAGAACTCAATGTCGAATTGGGCCAATGATTTCCAACCCGCTATTATTTTTAGCTTCTGCACGGTCCCTTCGCCCCGATTATAAAGTTGTGGCCGAAAAAAAGACGGAACGAAACGATAAAGAGACACATCAAGCAGTAACGCAACTTCCCTGATGATAGGAGACCAGAAATCATCAACCACATGCGCGAATCGACCGCAGGTGACACCAGTCGGACAGGGCCAAACCGAATTGATCAGGGATGCTTCGTAACCTTTACTCGCAAGAGTCACGAGAAACGACTTTTTCTGTATCCCTTCCTTAAGATAGTCTTGAATCGGCTGGTTCGAATAGATGCTGCCCGAATGGATCGTAGGCATCGAAAGGTAAGTGGAATGCGCAGCCGTAATAGTCTGCCTGAAAAATGTGAATCCATCCAGCTTTGCAAAAACGGCTGGATTTTCCTTGATGATCTCCTCAAAGATGTCGGATTGGAATGAATCGAAGAGTATTACAAAGATATTTTTCTGAGAAGAAGCGCGTAGCAGTGTTTCGGGAGGTTTTTTGCTGGATCGATTTTGTTTGTTCGTGAACAACGCAACAGTCGTTAAACCCGCTGTTAACAAGATCAAAAATAGAGCCGCATTCCGATGAGGCTTCGGCCACTTCCACCCTGCAGCAATAAGAAGAACCAGACCCGCTACGGCGGCTGCCAACTCAAGCCATCGATAAAGGTCGGAGACAGATTTCGGCTCCTTGTGGCCGTCCAACAATCCCATGTCAGAAACAAGGAAGAGACCGAAGAACCATCCCACAAAGGCGATCGATGACAGCAACACGGCATATTTTTCTTTCCATTCAGGTTTTAGAATGAGAGAAGGTAACCAGAATAAAACAGTTGCGGCTACTAATAGCGGAAAAAGAACAAGTGAGATGGATGGAAAGGAGGTATCAAAAAATTTGGCGTTGTCGATGTAAACGATGGAAGGAAAGTAATAAAGAATGATCCCTGAAAGTAGAATTGAGGATCTAAGGACATTCATTACGCATCACTGACTCAACGATGCACGAAACTCCTTCTTCAGCAAAGCGCGGTCCACTTTGCCCAGGTGGGTTCTAGGCAGAGTTTTCACGAAAATGATGTGCCGTGGATATTTATAAGGCTCAAGATTCTTCTTTACGAATTCTTTGAGTTCTTCTTCAAGACCTGACTTCTGCTCTGCTGCGATCACATAGGCACACGGTTTGGTGAGTCCTGCTGCATCAGTAATGGGTACGACCGCACACTCTCGCACCGCGGAATGTTTCAGCAAACAATTTTCCACTTCCTGTGGAGAGACCCACTTGCCTGAAACTTTCATCATGTCATCGCCGCGCCCGCAGTGCGTGTAAAAACCGTCCACATCCTTTCGCACAAGATCGCCTGTTATGTACCATTCGCCGCGAAAGGAACCGGCCGTCTTTTCCATCAACTGCCAGTAACCGATCGCGCGCGATTTTCCACGCACCCAGCACATTCCCACATCCCCTTCCGGCACTTCCTTCCCTTCGTCATCAGCGGACTTTACGTCAAAACCAGGCACAACCGTGCCCACCGTTCCCGGTTTTACTGAGCCGATGCGATTGGAAATGAAAATGTGCCACATTTCCGCGGTGCCCAATCCATCCAGCAACTCCACTGCAAATATTTTTTTCCAGCGGTCATAAAGTTCCACCGGTAGCGCTTCTCCTGCCGATGTTGCAAAACGCAAACTGGTGAAGTCCTGCTCCGCCGCTTTCGGATGACTCACCATCTGATTCACCATCGTTGGAACATTGATCAGAATCGTGGGGCGGTGCTTGCGAATCAATTCAAACAGAACTTCCGCGCTGCATCTTTCCGGAAAAAACAAACAGGCGGCTCCGACAGAAAAAGGAAAGAAAAGATTACTCCCGGTGGCATAGCCGAAAAACAGCTTGGGAACGGAAATCGTCAGATCCTGCGCGTTGTATTCCAGGTGTCTCTTTGCGTAGCATTCTGTGGTGTTGGCAAAAGATAGATGCGACTGCACAACTGCTTTTGGCCTTCCCGTTGTCCCTCCGGAAAAAAGCCATATGGCAGCATCATCACGATGTGTCACCGCGTTTTCCAGTTCAGTACTTGAATCAGGCCGAAGAGTGTCGAAGGAATGAAGCGGCACTGCGCATTCCGTGTCACTCAATTCACCGACATTCAATAGCGCCTTGAGATAGCGCGCCTGCGATGCTGCTTCTGCGAATGCAGAATAACTTTCGCTGGAAACGATTGCATACTTCGCCCGCGTATAATCCAGAAAGTATGCAATGTCTTCACTCTTTAATTGGGGATTCACCATCACTACCACCGCGCCAATCTTCAAGATTCCAAATAAGGCACCGGCATATTCTGGAATGTCGGGAAGTGAAATGATGATGCGGTCCTCTTGTTCGGCGCCCATCTTGCGCAAAACATTTCCGAACTGATTTGCAAGCTCGAAAACTTCCTGATAGGTGTAGGTTTTCGAATCAGTAACGATGGCTCGAACATTACTTTTACCTTCCTGAAGGCGCGCGTCTAGCAGATATTCCGCGAGGTTGAAATGTTCGGGTGCTTCAAAGCCGGAATATTTCTCGGTCATACTAGCTCAGGCCGGCTAAAGCCGGCGGCCCACAATGCCGGCTGAAGCCGGCGCTCCTCTATTTTTGTTTTTTGTCCCATTCTTCTTTGGTCATAAGCTTGATCGGTTCAAGCTTCTTAGCGATTAAACGCGAATTCAAGTTGTCCAGCTCTTTGCCGATGATCGATTCATATTTTACGTTTGCTTGATCCAGCTCAGCGTTGTAGACGGAAAGCTTCCCAAGCTGTGATTCTGTGGGACGTCCCGCATGCAAACTCACAAAAAGATAAAGCTCAACAACTCTTTCGCGAAGTTGCTCTTCTCCGGTTAAATACCCTTCCTTAGTGGCAACGATACTTTTGTGTAGCGCATCCAATCGAGAGGCAAAGCCTGTCAACGCTTTCGCGACGTCATCACCTTTCTTCAATTTGGCTGCCCGATCTCTCGCTTGATCGCGAGCGCCGGTGATTTGATCGCTCAGAAAAGCCAATCGCTCTTGCATCTGATAAAGCTTGATGCTGGTTTCAAATTGCGTCTTGCGATCCTCTGCAGAATACGAGACCGTGGGATCCGGATCCAATTTGATTTGCGACTCGAAACTTTCATTCCCTTTGATCAATTTCACCTTGTATGTACCTTCGGGCACGGTGGGTCCAACCATAGCGCCATAACCGAGTTGAGGTGAGGGAGCCACTTTGGGCGGTTTCAATCTCATGTACCAGGGTACACGATTGATGCCCTTCCGCTTACCTCCGGGCAAACTACTGATCAGCTTACCCTGGGCATCGTAAATCTCCAGTTTCATATCGCCCATCATGTGACGGTCTTTCAAATAGTAGGTGATCCATGCAGTTTCGGGTGTATTAGAACCAACGAATTCGTCATCAGCTGGAAAGTCCTGCGAAAAACGAGGGAAACGGGTTTGCGCCGGTCTTGTTTCAAGAAAAGCCACTTTCGATTCCAAAATTTTTTCGTTGATTTGCCGCAACGGGCTAATATCATCCACGATATAAATTCCGCGTCCGTGAGTTCCGATAATCAGATCATGTTCCCTTGGATGAATCGCCAGATCATGAACCGGCACCGGCGGAAAATTTCCTGTAAATTGTGCCCACTGCTGTCCACCGTCGATTGTGAGAAAAAGACCGAGCTCTGTGCCGACAAACAAAACATTTGGATTCACGAGATCCTCACGAATCACACGGGCATAGCCTTTGAAAGTGTCGGTCACCAGAGATTTCCAGCTCTGTCCGTAGTCAGTGGTTTTGAAAACATATGTTTTCATGTCGCCTGTTTGATGGCCGTCAAAAGTTGCATAGGCAACCGCGGGATTGTGTCGACTGGCCTCCACCGAGGATACCCAGGTGTTTGCCGGCAATCCTGTTATTTTCTTCACCACATTCGTCCACGTCTTGCCACCATCGCGCGTGATCTGCAAGTTGCCGTCATCGGTCCCGGCCCAGATCAAATTCTCATCCACAGGAGAAGCGCTGATCGCAAAGACCGTGCAGTGATTTTCTGCGGTTGAATTATCGATCGTAAGGCCGCCGGAATCTTCCTGCCGCTGCTTCTCTTTATCATTGGTGGTGAGATCCGGTGAAATCTGCTCCCACGATTCTCCTTTATTGGTAGAACGGAAGACATACTGAGCGCCGACATAAATCGCTTTTGGATTTTTTTCGCTGATTTCTATTGGTGTATTCCAGTTGAATCGAAGTTTCGGCTGCCCTTGTTTTGCATACGGCGCGATCTCTTTCAAATCGCTGGTAGATTTGTCGTAACGCAGAATTTTCCCACCCTGAAATTCCGAGTAAACCACATTCTTATCCAGCGGATCGGCCCACACGTGAAATCCATCGCCAAAACCAACGTTTCGCCAATCTTTGTTTCGAATTCCATTGATGCTTTGCGAAGGTCCCATCCAGGAACCGTTATCCTGCAATCCGCCATAAACGTTGTAAGGCGCATCCATATCAAAATTCACATGATAAAACTGCGAAACAGGAAGATTGCGCAAAAACTGCCAGTTACGACCACGATCCGACGAAACGTAAATCCCGCCATCGGTTCCCAATAGCAGATTGGTTGGTTGGTTAGGATTGATGTAAAGAGCGTGATGATCCGGGTGCGTGCTTTGCCCAAGCGTTGTAAATGTTTCGCCGCCATCTGCGCTCATCGTCAGCATGAACCCAGGTTTATAAACTCGATTGTGATCTTTCGGATCAACGTTAAGATGGCTGAAATAAAAGGGACGCACCTGAACGTTGATTTCCGTGCTCATTTTCGTCCAATTGGCGCCGGAATCCTGGGAACGGTATAAAGCCGTCTTCTTCGCTTCGACTGTTGCATACAACACTTCTATTTTTGAAGGCGCAATAGCCAGAGCAATCCGGCCCAGGTCACCGGAAGGAAGTCCTTTCGCCAACTTTGTCCAGGTCTTTCCGCCATCTGTGCTTTTATGGATTCCGCTTCCGGGTCCACCTGACGTAAAAAAATCAGGTCTGCGGCGAAATTGCCAGGTTGCTGCGTAAATCTTTTGTGGATCTTGAGGATCGAGTACTACATCGGAACAACCCGTATCGGCGTTGATGTAAAGGATTTTTTGCCATGTTTTTCCGCCATCAACAGTTTTATACAAGCCACGATCTTCATTTGCATTCCAGAGATGACCGGGAACAGCCACATAAACGGTATTGGAGTTCTTCGGATCGACGGCAATTCGTGCAATCCTTTCTGATTTTTCGAGCCCCATGAGTTGCCAGTTCTCGCCGGCGTCTGTGCTCTTGTAAAGGCCGGTTCCAATGGAAGAACTATTGCGAGTATCGGATTCGCCTGTTCCGACCCAGATGGTCGCAGGATTCGCTTGATCGATCGCGATGGCGCCGATGGATTGCGAATACTTATCGAAGACCGGTTTGAAGGTGGTGCCGCCATTGATCGATTTCCAGACGCCCCCACTGGCAGCCCCTACATAGACGATTCGCGGATCGGAATTCACAGCATCGATTGCCATTATTCTTCCGGACATCGTGGCTGGACCGATCGACCGGGCTTCCATAGCCCCGAATGTTCCGGAATCAATTTTGACCGCCGCGTAAGCGCTCGCAAATAGAAAAAGGAAGCCAGACAATAGGAGCCCGATTTTCATGACTACTCCTGTTGGGAAGGTTGCGTTTGAGCCGAGGCTTCCGGCATCACAAACATGGTATCCGCAAGATCAACATCCAATTCCACTTTCTCCACCGAAAACTGAGGGCCGGGCTTTCCAGCTAACTTTTGTTCAATAGCGAATGGAAATATCACACCATTGACCTCTTTGTACTCACAAAAAAAGCTATCAACTGTAGCTTCAACGCCTTCCCGTTTAATAATCGCTGTGGCTTTCATTTCGAGTCCCGATTCAGGATCCAGGTATAGATAGCGCACATCTCCGTTTTTCAACGTCAGCTTCAGTTTGTGGGCTTCTGTTCCTTCTACATCTTCCTTACCCACGTATTCAACGGTGTTCCCTTTCTCTTTGTAATCGACGAGCGGACCATCAAAATCTGCTTGTTCGATGATGTCTTTTTTGTCATCTTCAGGCATTTTCTGAGGATCCTTGGATCCCATGAAAGGCATCAGTTGCCATGCCGTAGCACCATCGTAAGCTTGAATGCCTGTTAAGCCCTGAATTGTAAATTCAATTCTGATTTTGTCCGGTCTCTTTTTCTGGAAAGTAAAAGGCGCTTCCAGACCTCCCTCCAGCGACATTTTTCCGGTCATTTTTACAGACTTAATCGCTTTTAATTTTTCGAGTCCACCATGTGCTTGAATGTTCTTATTGATGAGTTCATCAGCTGTTTCTGCAGATGCCATCGTGCAAAAAAAGAGCGCACAAATGACTAGTAGAGCAAAGAGTTTTTGCATTACGTTCATCCTCCTTTTATCAGTGCTGAGTACAAAGTGCTGAGTGCTGAGTCCGGCTATAGTACTCGGAACTCAGCACTTTGCACTCAGCACTTTACCACATACGCCTATCCTTTGTTTGCTGCAATTTCGACGGTATGCTAAGATGTTGCCAGAAATTTGTATGAACGCTGCTCCTGCGGAGTTTGTTCCCGTTCTTTCTTTTTTTCAGGTCCCATCGAACTCACCCAGGTATCTTGATTCCCTCGCGCGGATACACGCCTTAATGCTACTGTCCATGCAAGACAGAAGAGTTGCCGGCCTGGAACAGCATCTCGACGACGAAGAGGCGTTTCTGCAAGCATACGTGGCGCTTCTGAAAACGCAGAAAAGTGGCGCAACTGAAGCTTCCTTTTCGCAGATGCTATCCGACTTTATCCAGCTCACTCTTGGCACTCATTCCAAGCTAACGGTCGATTCTTCTCAACATCTAACGCTCCTTCATCCGACGCGGGTGTATGATCTTTTTCCTTTCTTCCTGGTAAAGGGGACGATCTCCTCGTGGTTGCTCCGTTGCCGTTCAGGAATGTTCCTGTATGGAGAAGCGTCGGGAAACCACCTCAGCATCGATCACACACACAACTCTTTTCTCCCGATTGTCGATGCATTGATGGACCAGGGTGGGTATGAAGTTGTCCTGAGGGTGCTGGCGGAAATTCCCGAATCGCGCCGAAAAGTGTTCGAAAACCGCGTATACTCGGCGCACTGTTTTTTGGCTTGCAATCATTACAAAGCCAAAAGATATCAAGAAGCGATTGTAGAATTCGAAAGGGCACTGCAGATCAAAAGCTCGATGCCACAGCTGTATTACAATTTGGCGCTGAGTCACGCCCGTGTAAAATCCTACTCAACCGCAATCCATTTGTTGAATCAATTCAACAGAATCAAGCCTGATCAGGCAAAAACCTTTGAGCTCCTCGGTGATTTTTACTATCAGCTCGGCGAATGGGACCGCGCAATAAGTCTTTATGAAAGATCAATGGAGTTCAGCGATAACAAAATTGTAATCGCCAATAAGCTAAAGAAGGTGGAAGAACGGCTGCCCAAATCCAAGGTCACAGAACCCAAAAAAGAAGAAGACAAAGAGGATAAGTTCACTCTTCAGACGTGCCTCCAGGACTTGACCCTTGATGCGGAGCTCGGCCGGTTCCCGCCGGTGATTGGGCGTGAAAAAGAACTTCTGCAGATCGAGGAAATACTGGCCTGCGAGAGCAAGAAAAACGTTCTGGTCATCGGTGATCCCGGTGTGGGAAAGACTGCGCTGGTTTACGAACTTGCCTATCGAATCGTCTCTGGAAAAGTGAGTCCACGGCTGCAAAACAAAAAGATTATCCGTCTCAACATGGGATCGCTTTTGGCCGGTGCGAAATTTCGTGGACAGTTTGAAGAACGATTGATTCAGCTCATCAAAGAAATCAAACGCTTGAATTGTATTCTTTTCGTGGATGATATCCACCAGATTGTCGCGGGCGGAAGCGGTAAAACGAGCGCTACCGAGGCATCTCATTTTCTAAAACCATCCTTGACCAATGATGAGATTCAAATCATTGGCGCCACGAATTTTGAAGAGTTCAGAAATTCCGTTGAGAAAGACACGTCTTTTCTCCGTTGTTTCCAAACGATTAAATTGGAAGAGCCGGACGACAGCACCCTGATGCAGATCCTGCGGAACTACCGATCGCATTTGCAAAACTACCACAAGGTTCTCATTCAGGAAGAATCGTTGGATACGGTATTGATGTGGGTCCGGGTGTTGCTCCGGGACAGGGCCTTACCAGATAAGGCGCTGGACCTGCTCGACAGGTCAGCCGCTCGTATTTCCATTCAGGAAAAAACGGCGGTCACTTCGGAAAGTGTTCTGGAGACCATTTCCGAAATCAGCAATGTTCCGCTGAACCGGATGAGCGTTTCCGAGATAGCGCACTACAGAAACATGGAAGGGTTTCTTTCGCGGCGAGTTGTGGGGCAAGCGGAGGCTGTCAGAACAGTCTCAAGTGTTCTCTGCACTTCCAAACTTCACATGACTCTGAACCCGGCGCGTCCCAAAGGAATATTTCTTTTTGTAGGCCCAACCGGCGTCGGCAAAACGGAGCTGGCAAAGGCGATCGCTGCTTTCCTTTTTGGAGATGAAGAAAAAATCATCCGGATCGACATGTCCGAATATATGGAGCGCTATAGCGCCTCGCGCCTGGTCGGCACATCTCCCGGCTATGTCGGGTATTACGATCAGAATCAGCTCGTTGATAAGATTCGAACAAACCCCTACAGCTTGATCCTGCTCGATGAGATTGAAAAAGCGGACTCGCAGCTTCTCAATATTTTTCTTCAGGTCTTTGACGCCGGAAGATTAACGGATGGCAAAGGAAAAGTGGCTTACTTCGATAACTCCACCATTGTGATGACCAGTAATATCGGTACACATCTTTTTGCGCAAAACAAGCTGGGGTACGGATCGGATTCGGTCGAAGGGCACGTCACCCGTTCCGATTTGATGAAAGAAGTGAAGAGATTCTTTCAGCCTGAATTCCTGAATCGCATCGATGAAATCGTATTTTTCAGTCCCCTCACTCTGAATCATGTTCGGGAAATTGCCACAATGAAGCTCGTTTCCATATTTGATCAGCTCAAGCGTCAGAACAAAGAATTGGTAATCGAAGATCACGCCATGCTGGAATTGTGCAAAATCGGTTACGATTATGAGTACGGTGCGCGAAATCTGGAACGCGTTTTAAGAAGAAAACTGCTTGATAAGCTGGCCCAGATGGCGCTTCGAGAAGAATGGCCGGAAATAAAAACGCTCCTTGCAGTTTGGGAAAAAGATGAGATTCTCTTACGAACGCCCGGAGCGCCAGGTCTTCAGGAAATACTAAATGCGGCAGTTGAAGAACAAGATTATCTGGAAGAATAAACGATGAAGAAAGCAGCATATTTTATTGTTGCGGCATTGGTGATTTTAGGAGGTGTAGAGTATTTTTTGTACACAAACCTGACGAAGTTCATAGAGGCCGGCCATGAAGAAGAATCCAATGATCCCAAAGATATCCTGCTCGCTTCCAATGACATAAACTTTGAGGCGGAGGACGGCACCGACCTTCACGGTTGGCTGATCCAGGGAAAGCCTGGTTATCCGGCTGTCATTATTGCTCACAAATACGGTACAAACCGCTCGGTCACTCTACTGAAACTGGAAGGACTGATCTCCAATTTGAACAAGCAAGGCTATTACATTTTCCTTTTTGATTTTCGAGGGCACGGACTGAGCGGAGGCAAAAGCGCGCTTGGATTCAAAGAGTCCGATGATGTGGCGGCAGCGATAAAAGCGCTTGTGAAGTACAAACAGATTTCTCACCGTTTTGCGGTTCTTGGAGTTGGTATGGGAGCAATTGCATCGGCAAAAGCTTTCAATTCAGTGGATGAGGTAAAAGTAATCTTGCTGGATTCGATTTACGATGACGTTGCCGCAAAATACGCTGATGAAATCATCCACGACTGGCCTTTTCTTTCTTTGTCACATCCGGTGATGGTCATGGCTATCGACATCAATTTGAAACAGATGTTGCGCATCCCTACGACCAACCTGAATTTGCCCGTTCAGATGTCGCGTCTGTATCCAAAAGCTGTTATTTTTATAGAGAAGGAGCCGCTTAGTGATCGTGTTCGGGCTTTATACGAAGCAGCGCGCGAGCCCAAAGAGCTGCTGAATCTTCCGGATACGGCTGCCGGCGAATTGATCGGGCGCTCCCGTGAAACTTATAACACTCAGGTTGAACAAAAAATCAAAAAATACCTTCCTCCATCGAGCAACGAAAAGACACTGGACTTACCGAAGTAGAAAGAGATAGGCAGTTAAGAAGATGAAAAGAATACAATCAAAATCTAATCTCCCAATCTCAGAGCTATCTCCCAATCTCCCATGAAAGAATGGATCCTCATTACCGGTGGCGCAGGTTTCATCGGCTCACACCTGGCTGATTATCTTCTAAACAAAGGATACGCTGTTATTTGCATGGATAATTTGCTGACCGGCGATATCTCCAACATCAGTCATATCTATAACAAAGATTTTTTATTCATCAAACATGATGTGACTCAGTTTATTTATGTTGATAAACCGTTGCGATACATTTTGCATTTTGCGTCCCCTGCCTCACCAATTGACTATCACGAGTACCCGATCCAAACGTTAAAAGTGGGAAGTCTGGGAACTCACAAGGCGCTGGGACTCGCCAAAGATCACAAGGCGACTTTCCTTCTAGCCTCAACGTCGGAAGTTTATGGCGATCCTCTGGTTCATCCTCAAGGGGAAGAATACTGGGGAAACGTAAATCCGATCGGACCGCGTGGCGTCTACGATGAAGCGAAACGATTCGCGGAAGCAATGACAATGGCTTATCACTACTATCACAAAATTGATACGAGAATCGTGCGAATCTTTAATACTTACGGTCCACGAATGAGATTGAATGACGGTCGCGCGATCCCAACTTTCATCGGTCAGGCGCTCCGTGGCGAGGATCTAACGGTTTTTGGGAACGGTTCGCAAACTCGCAGCTTCTGTTATATTTCCGATCTTGTAGAAGGAATCTATCGATTGATGATTTCCGGCCAGAATCGGCCGGTGAATTTGGGAAATCCGCATGAGATGACCATTTTGGAAATGGCCGAAACGATTCTGAAGAAAACGGATTCCAGTTCTAAGATCATCTATAAGCCTCTCCCGGCGGATGATCCGAAAGTGCGTCAGCCGAACATTGACCGGGCTCGTCAGTATCTTCAGTGGTCACCCCAGATCCAACTGGATGAAGGTCTCGATTCTACGATTGCTTACTTTCGAAAAAAGCTAGAACATTAAAGAAGTAATGAGCGATGAGTGATGAGTAATGAGTCCCCCTTAAGGGTCTCATTGCTCATTACTCATTACTTTGGCAC
>JBKKAT010000743.1:0-8338 GCA_046714535.1 Acidobacteriota bacterium
TCGTCATTTGTCATGACAAATGACGATATATGACATTTATTCTCCTTTTGCTTCTACGCTCTGGATCACTTCGTGCATTTCGAAAACATTGGGACCGGAAAACATTTCCTTTGGTGGGCGGTTCGAATGCGCCTCCCGGAAGGCAGCACCTTCCGTCCAGTTTACAAAAGACTCCTTATTCTCCCAGTACGTCAAAACCACATAGTAATCAGAACCGCCTTGCGTTTTTCCGTGCATCTCCACCGGAGTGGGCCGGAGAATCTCCAATCTGACAAACCCTTTTTCTTTTTCCACTAATCTGGCGCGTCCTTCAAAACGTTTTTCAAATTCATTTTCATATCCGGCCGCAACCTGGATTCGATTCGATACAACAATCATAGATTTATCTCCCAAATGCTTTTTTTACCTTCAGCTCATCTCCGAGCGAAAAACTTACTTTCGGAAACCCTCACGAGAAGTTGAACTCTAGAAAATCGCCAGTCTGGAGCGCGATGGCAGCGGCAACTATTTGCTCCTGGAACAATTGAATCTTCAGCCAACTCGTCGTAGGTAAAACTAGAATCGCTATGCGTCGAGTCTTGATGTTCTGCTGATGGCGCAGATTTTTGTCGGTTGTGATGAGGGCATCAAATTCTGTCTCAGCGGCCTGGAGGAGGGCGCCGTTATCAAGTTGGGACCAACCCATCTCATAGGCTGTGGAGATAGTGTGACCCATAAACGCGTGACGCAGCGGTGAGGGAGTACCCTGGTCAAATAGAATTTTCATAGTTTATTGGAACGAGAGGCTTACGCGACCGTAAGACTCCTTTCCGCGTGTCGCAGGACGAGCTCCACTTGTTCGCGTGTCACACCTGGAAACCACTCCAGGAAATCAGCCACGCGAGCACCAGCTTCGAGGTTCTCGAAAAGTGCTCTCACAGGTACGCGCGTGTCTTTAAAGACCCATTCGCCACTCACTTTTCCTGGCACGCGTTCCACGGCTGAACACTGATTCCAGTCAAGCATGAATTAATTCTAGTGTGATACCATACCTTTCCGCAACCACTTCTGCTCCCCCGCTATCTCCCAAACCTGCTTACTCCTGAGCTCATCTTAGCTTAAAATGTTTTGAAAGCAGGAAAGAATGTTACTGGAATTATTGCGGCAACCCTGGCCCTGGTACGTAGCAGGACCCTTGATCGGGCTTGCAGTCCCCGCATTACTGATTGCAGGGAATAAGTTGCTTGGCATTTCTTCCTCACTACGTCATATTTGTGCCGCCTGTTTTCCTTCAAACATTCCGTTTCTCCAATATGACTGGAAAAAAGAAATCTGGAATCTTTTTTTTGCAGGCGGAATCCTGATCGGTGGATTTCTGGGTGGATATTTGTTGCGTTCGCCGGAGCCGGTTGCGATTTCGCAAGAGACCATTCAGGATTTGCAGGCTTTTGGAATTGAACGTCAACCAGGGTTGTTGCCGCAAGAAATTTTCGACTGGAAGCGGCTTCTTACTGTTCCCGGCTTGATTTTCATTGTTGCAGGCGGATTCCTGGTTGGATTCGGAACCAGATACGCAGGTGGCTGCACGTCCGGTCACGCCATCATGGGACTCTCCAGCTTCCAGCCCGCTTCCCTGATTGCAGTGATTTCTTTTTTTGCCGGCGGGCTCCTGGCAACTTATTTTTTGTTTCCGCTGCTTCTTCCATTACTCCGATGAAAAACATCAAGTATCTTTTGCTCGGTATTGGTTTCGGATTTGTATTAACCAAGAGCGAAGCGATTTCGTGGTTCAGGATTCAGGAGATGTTTCGATTTCAGGGTTTTCAAATGTATGGAATTCTTATGACCGCGATTCCTGTTGGAATGCTTTCGGTTTGGCTGATCAAACATTTTCAAGTGAGAACCATTTCCGGAGAACCGGTGGTGATTCCACCGAAGAAATACAATCACGGTTACATCATTGGCGGATTCCTGTTCGGCATGGGTTGGGCTTTCACCGGCGCCTGTCCGGGCCCCCTTTATGCGCAGTTGGGTTCAGGGCTTACGGTCACTGCTGTAACGCTCGCAAGCGCTCTTCTTGGCACGTGGGTCTATTCGTTCTTGCGTCCGAAACTACCACACTGAGATCCACACGTCACGCTGACGAATTGCGGTTGCGGGCATGGCCCACTAGAAGCGAGCGGTCTGAAGGCCAGTGTCAGTTTCCCTTACGTGAGCAAAACCGAAAGATTTTCGGCGAGCTTGGCCTGGCTCTTGCGGGAGATTTTGCCTAATCGTTGAAGTAATCTGCGGTTATCAATGGCTCTGATCTGATCGACCAGAATATCGGACTTTTGCTTCAAACCCCCTTCTCCTGCGACAAGATGCACCCTCAAGTAGACCGCACCTGGTTGAATGTTTGTTGTCACGGGACAAATAACAGTTGAAGGATGTATGCCGTTCAGTAGATTCGTTTGGACAACAACGACGGGTCGAACTTTACCGGGCTCCGTACCTCTCTGTGGTTCCAGGTCTGCGAGAAATACGTGTCCTTTCCGAATCTCCATAAGGGCCTATTCTGGGAGCTCACCTTCTAAGGCTTCAAATTCCTCAAGAACCAGAAGGGATTCATCCGAAACCAATCGAGATTCTTCAGCCAGCTTCCGTTTCAAGATTTTTCTTCTCCAAAGCCTGTTATACAAATGAATGGCTTCATTAAAATAGGCGTTTCTTGGTCTTTTTTGCCGTTCCAGGATTTCCTCTACTTCCCGATAAATGTCATCTTTTAGTTTTAGGGAGAGAACTTTAGACATGTCACACCTAACTTTCAGGGTATCACCTTTAGTATATACTCACAAAGTTGAGTGTCAAGGCAAGTAACGGACTTGTTTGTGCCGATGCCGGATCGACGAAGCTGCGGACATCGCCCAATAGTGAAGCGCCCGGTCTGAAGTCCAGTAATCAAGATATGGTTCCAGTAATTTCAGACCTTCCAATATTCCAACTTGACCCAGATGAAGGAGTGCACTCTGTCTATCGCCGAAATTCTCTTCTTTCAGGATTCGTCTGATCACTTCGAGGAGTTCTGGTTTGGGCAATTCGGCCGCAAGGATTTCAACGGCTTCTTTCCGAACAAAATCTGATGAGGATGTCAGAAGATCATATGCCAATCGTCTCACTTTCGATCCACCAATGCGGATGAGTGATTCTTTGGGCGTGTAACTCCAACTGTCTTTGAGACGTGAAAGATATTTTCCAATTGCATTCACCGCGCGATCGTCTCGAAGATCACCTAGCCGAAAAACAATCCATTCCTGAACTTCAGTATTCTGCGATTGAAGGAGCGCTTCCAACAAGAATTCTGTCTCGTCCGGTTGATCGCTCGCTCCGAGAAGTGGGATAACAGGTTTCCAATACTCTTCCAACTTACCTTTTTTCAAAGCTTCTTTTGCAGCCAGGTGTGATTCAGAATCCCCGATCCATGCAAGCGCAATAAAATTAGGATGAGTGCCATTGTAAAAACTTCGTGACGCGGTACCGTTGGCCATCTGCAGAATCTTTTCCATCAGCCGGCCGGCGGCTTTTTTGCGCCCGGCATTTCCCAAATCCAGAATTGCCATTACCGACGTCCGCACAGTGGTTTGCTCTATACTTTGTTCCGATAACATCAAGTTCATGAGAGGTTCGAAGCAATCCGGGTGATTTAGTTTGCGAAAGAGGTTTACAAAATCGCGGTCGGTTAAATAATTCCGCGCCTCTTTCTTGTCAAAGAGTAACAACAGCGGTTTTCGCAGTTCATTCCGTTCCGCATCAGACAACTTGTCAATAATTGTTTGTGCAGCAGCCAATCTCGTAAAGTGAGATTCGTTTTCATCTTCGACAATCGCAATGAAACGCACAATCGCATCCTGGACTTTTCCTTGTTGTAAGGCTTGATCCGCTTTTTGCCAATCCGTTATTTGCGTCGTTGGCGGTGCAGGGGAGAACTCAGGCAAATCTTTCAATGCTTCTTGAACGCCGGGCGCTTCGGAAAATGCGTTTATTAAAGCTTCTGCTGCTTGTTTTCGGACGTCCCCTTTGAAATGAGACTGTTTCATCGTGTCGATCAGCGCAGGCACCGCCCTTGAATCTCCTACTCGCTTCAGTATTTCGATAACTTTTAGTTGAGTTTCCGGATCGGCCACCTGGAGGAGCTCAACAATGAAATGAAAGTTTGACTTTTCTTGCATGTGCTGCAAATCGTGCAGCAATTGTTCTTGCAGCAGGGAATTCCCATCATCAAAGCTGTCAAAAAGGGAGCGCAGCCGGCTCTTTTCCTGCGGCTGCTCATAGATTCGCGCCAGCGTTTTCAGCGCAGCCAGTTCATGCGGTTGCCGGTACATTTCGATCACCGGCTTTTCCTCTTTTTGCCAATTGTCTTTTAGCAAAACGGCCACGTTTGTCAGATCGGGAAGTACGTGGACATCTCCCGAGCTTACATTTCCAAACGGAAGGACGTGCCTTTTTCCAACCAGTGCAGAAGGACCGCGAATGATTTGCCGGAATGTGAGCACTGTCTCCCAGCCGCCGGGCTTTCGAGCCGTGTCGACGATTGCTATTACGAAAGCCTGTTTTACATATTCGCCCATCGGTTGATAGACCCTGCTTGCAGAAGTAATTTCACCGCAGAGAACGCAGAGAACACTGAGAAGCAGAAGAACTTTCTTTGTTTTCAGTGGCATATCAATAGATTTGACTGATTTTGCGTTCGAGAAGCAGAACGGTTTCGTCTCCCATCAAATCCGACACATCGATGTAGGTTTTTCGATAGTATTCCAGGAGATTGATTTCGTCCTCTGTTGGATTTTCTCCGGGTTGTGTTAGCAGACTTACATAGCCATTCAAGATGCACATCCGGTCCACCAGGGAGCGAATCCATGCAGCTTTTTGTTCCGGAGTTGCTTGCAGTAGTTGTTCGATCCTGAATTCGAGTTCATTTGTGAAAGTTGCTGCCCGTTCTGCGTGAAAATAAATTGCAGGCTGAGTAACGTCGCTTATGGAAGCGCGCGTTTCCTCGAGCCAGGGTTGGTACATTTCTCGCTGCACAAAATCCCTGAGAATCTGCATGCAAAGGGTGTTGTGAGTTCCTTCCCAGCTTTCGATCACAATCGCGTCGCGGTAAAGCCGCGGAAGCACAGAAAAATCTTCAATCGTGCCATTTCCTCCCAGAATTTCAATGCCATGCCGCACCACCTGCGTGGATTTTACAGACGTCCAGTACTTGTTCGCATTGACATGAATTCGCCGGGCTTCGCGCGCGTCATTCATTTCGAGAATCCTGAAGGTTGCTGCGAGCGAAGCGCAGAGGTCCAATCTCATTCGAGCAAGCGTTCTTCGAACGAGCGGATAATGAAGGATCGTTTTGCCGAATGCATACCGGTGATGCGCAAAACTACGCGCTTCCAGATATGCGCGTCTCATGATTCCGCAAGCAGCCAGCGCATTGAAAACGCGCGAGGTGTCCAGCACAATGCCGACAACATTTTTGAAACCTTCCGCCAAAGGCCCGATTTGTTCGGCAAGGGCGCCGCAGAATTCTACTTCACCCGTAGCCATGGAACGTGTTCCCAGTTTGTATTTCAAACGGTTCACCGTGAATTGATTGATTGCTCCATCGATTCGTCGCGGAACAAGGAATAGTCCCAATCCTTTTGTTCCCGGCGACCCGTTTTCCGGTCGCGCAGTAACCACGAAAATGCCCGCATCGATGACAGAGCAAAACCACTTTTCTCCATGAATACGAAAAAATCCGGGCCGATCCTGAACCGGCATCGCCGTGCATGCATTCGCGCCTACATCGGATCCACCTTGAATCTCCGTAAGGAATTGAGAAGCGTGAAGACGTTTCGAATAGTCCTTTTCCAGAAGCGCCGGCAGGTATGCATTTTTTTGCTCACTCGTTCCCATTTGCTGGATCAATTTGATGGCGCCCGCAGTGCAGGCCAGTGGGCAGATGTGGCCTGCCTCCCCATTTTGTGCCATCAGATAAACCATGCTTCCCCATAGCAAATCGTTTCCAGGCTCTGATAAGAGAGAAAGGACACCGCTTCTCCAGATCAGCGCCCCCAGTTCATGATAAGAAGGCTGAAAGATGATTTGTTCTGTACGGTTTCCCAGCGGATCGAAGCGTTGTAGCGCCGGAAGGTTTTCATCACGGTTGGATTCGATCGCCAATTCGTTCATTTTGCCGGCGGCCATTTCGCCAACACTTTTCAGTTCCTCGCACTCCTTTACTTTGAATTCGGCAAGTTTTTGAAAGTAGGAATCGGATGTGAAAAAATTCTTTGGTTTTGATTTTTCCCACGCAATCAAAGCCTCGCGGCCAATGTCGCTTTGAGACGGGATACCGTTGTTCATTTGTTGTTAGAATACAACGAATGGATCAATAGTAATGAAGTCTAGTATTAAGAGACTTCCCGAAGAGGTACGAAAAAAGCTCATACGCTGCTCGCAACCATCCTGGATGAATCCGATGCTGGCGACGCTTACAGACGAAAGGTTTTCGGACAGAGACTGGAGCTTCGAAAAAAAACACGACGGGGTACGGGGCGCTTGCTTTCCGCAAAGGAAATGACGTGAAGCTCTTTTCGCGCAATAAGCTGTCTTTCACAAACAGTTATCCGGAAATTGTTCGGAGCCTTGGTTTACCGACACCCGAGCTTTTTGGGGTTGCGAGAAGACAAGAATCCGCGGGAAGTAATCCGCGAGGAAGCGGAAAGTTAGAGGAACTGTTGTAAATTTATCGTGGTATTATCCAATTCTTAACGCTGGAGGAAGGGATGGCAAAAAAGAAAAATAAAACGGTGGAGAGCGTGAAACCTGATGTTGCGAACTCCTCTGCACCTGATAAGAGCAAAGTCCACAAAATTAACAAAAAGAAATATGAAAAAGAACTGTCCAAATTGCATCTTCAACTGATTCGATTGCAAGACTGGGTCAAGCACCGTGGACTGAAAGTGGTTGTCATTTTTGAAGGCCGCGATGCTGCGGGGAAGGGTGGAGTTATCAAACGGATCACTGAGACGATGAATCCTCGTGTTTGCCGCGTTGTTGCTCTTGCGACACCTACCGAGAGAGAAAAAACACAATGGTATTTTCAAAGATATATTGCGCACCTTCCTTCGGCAGGCGAAATCGTTCTGATGGATCGAAGCTGGTACAACAGGGCGGGTGTGGAAAGAGTGATGGGCTTTTGCTCGGATGAAGAACATCGCGAGTTCCTGCATTCCTGTCCACAATTTGAACGGATGTTGATTCGCTCCGGCATCATCCTGATCAAGTACTGGTTTTCGGTGAATGACAAGGAGCAGGAAGCACGATTTCAGAAAAGGTTAAAGGATCCTACAAAACAATGGAAGCTCAGTCCTATGGATTTGGAATCGTTGAGCAAGTGGGTGGATTATTCGCGCGCAAAGGACGAAATGTTTTCCTATACGGATAGCAAAGAATCCCCCTGGTACGTTGTGAACGCCGATGACAAAAGATGCGCGAGGCTAAATTGCATCCGCCATCTGCTGAGTTTGATTCCTTACGGCAAAGTCCCGCGACCGAAAGTGGAACTTCCACGCCGTGATCTGAAAACCGGATACGTACGGCCTCCAATCACTACACAAACTTTTGTGCCGGAATACTATGTGCCGGATGAGAGCTAATGTATGGACCGCAGGCGTCACGCCGGCATTATGGGCCGCGAACGTCCCGTCCGCAATAAACTATGCCTACATCCTTAGTTAAGATCCTCGCCGGCGTGATGCTATTGATCCTTGGGCGGCGTTTATTCTGGCTTTTCGTGGGGTTGATTGGCTTCACCGCGGGTTTTACTTTGGCGCAGCAATACCTTTCCCTTTCTTCGGAATTGCTGGAATTGATGATTGCTGTGGGAATAGGGCTGATCGGTGTATTTCTGGCCATTTTCCTGCAAAGGCTTGCGATCGCGATAGGAGGATTTTTGGCCGGTGGTCTGTTTGCCACTTCACTGCTGGAATTATTTAAATGGAATGTTTCTCCGCTCGTTCTCTTTGTGATTGGCGGTGTTCTTGGCGCGGTTTTGCTTTCGATCTTCTTCGACTGGGCTCTCATTTTTCTCTCCTCAATATCGGGAGCAATGTTGATTTCGCGCTCACTACCGCTGGAACCATTATTGACAACCGTTGCATTTGTTGTGCTTGTGATCGTTGTAATCCTGGTGCAGACACGACTCTTTCCCGCTGCCAGGGTTCAAAAAAGGGCATGATCCCGTGAAGCGAACCCTTCTTCTTTTTTATCTTCTGATTTGCGTTTCACCGGTTGTTGCGGAAGAAGATGAAGTAATCTGGGGATTTAGAATTCCGCTCAGAGACGG
>JBKKAT010000744.1:0-5692 GCA_046714535.1 Acidobacteriota bacterium
GTTCCGCTCAACACGAAATTGGTAAAAAAAATCAGAAGGAAAATGAATAGCATCTATCGTTTATTAGCCAAAAGATAACCGAGTACCGCCGTGACGTAGTGTCCTAATTGTGCGTTGCTCGGATTTCCCCTCCTTATGAAGGAGGGGATCGAAGGGGAGGTTGGAAAGCATGTATTCGGACAACCCTCTTGATCTCCCCCTCTATAATGGGGAGAAAGCAGCAATGCAACTTTAGGACACCACCCGCCGTGACGGTTGCTCACCGTTTGATACAATGAAATCCGAACCAATGCTGCCGAATATATCGATCATCATTCCCGCATACAATGCGTCCGAAACGATCGCTCAAACGCTTGAATCAGTTATCGTCCAGACACATCCGAACTGGGAAGCGATTGTTGTGGATGACGGATCGACGGACGAAACCGCAGAAATCGTAAGCAGTTTTATAGAACGGGAACCACGAATTCAACTTCTGCGCCAAACGCGAGCGGGGGAAGCCGGCGCGAGAAATGCCGGTTTATCGCATGTTCGTTACCATTGGCTGTTATTTTTAGATGCAGATGACTGGATCGCTCCGGCTCATCTTGAAACCATGTTAAAGGAAACCGTTCTGGATCCGAACCTCTCCGCCGTCCACTGCGGATCAGCCCGCGTTGCGGCAGACGGGACTGTACTTGTTGAGAAGTACCACGCTCCTGCAGGAGACCTTTTTCCAACATTGGCGAGACGCGCGGCATTTCCTGTGCACGCCTGCATCGTTCGAAGGTCAGTGGTAGAGTCTGTTGGCATGTTCGACACCTCACTCGTGAAGTCACCTGATTGGGACCTGTGGCAACGAATCGCGCGTACGGGAGCCCGTTTTGGTTCTGTGCGCGAAGTGCTCGCCTTCTACCGGATGACTTCCAACGCAGCGTCACTGGATGCCCACCAAATGCTAAAGGATGGTATCCGAGTTCTAAAACAAGGACACGGTCCAGATCCTCGTGTCCCCAACCCTCATCCTGACCATGCAGAAGGTTTGCCGGCCGGCCAGATCCATACGCAGCAGTACTATTTGTTGTCCTGGTGCGCCGGTCTTTTGCTCGGAACGGGGCAAGATGCCCGGCCCTTGATGGAAATGGTCAATCACGCGCCTTTTCCTGAACTCTATCCGCAGGCCGTAGCTCAATGCATTTTTGATTCTGCTCCTTTGCCACTATGCCAGTCGCCAGAAACATCGGAAGAGTTATTCTTCCGGATTCTTCTCAACATCGATCAGTTTCTTGCCTTGTTACAAGAGAAATCAATGGCGCCGGACCTTGCACATGCAGCGGGTAACAGTTTTAGGCAGATGATCCTCAAGCACTCTCCAAACTGGAAAAACTTTATTGAAGAGTATGAGGAGAATATTCAGCGACTGAATGAAAAGAAAGAATCGCTGGAATCGTTGTTGAGCGATTCCAAAAGAAAGCTCGACCAAATGATTGCGGACTACGAAACATCCATTCAGAGACTGGAACAAAACATCGCGTCTCAAGAAAAACAAAATTCGCAACTGCAAGCAAACCTTCAGACTCAAGAAAAACAAAACAGGCAGCTTGAATCTGACCTGCAACAAAAGAATCTAAAAGTTTCAGAACTGGAAGCAAGGATTGGCGAACTGCAACAGAGCAAAGAATCGCTGCAAAAGGAAATGGACATTGTGCAGAACGAGCGAGACAAATGGTGGCGGGACTCTACTCTATGGAAGTCGAGATACAAAAGCCTCAGAATGAAATTCCTGGTTCGTTTAGGCCTAAAGTTGCGCATGATGAAAAATCCCATGAGCGAGACAAAGGAAGATGACGGTGCTGGAAGCAATTAGGGAAAACAAAGTTCGAGCGCTTTGCAATGTCGCGGCGGTGGCCGCGCTCTTCGTTTCTTTGATGCAAGGCATTTTCTTTGTGCTGGATGGATATTCCAGAATTTACAATTTAGCAGCGATCTGCCTCGCTCTGCTCAATCTTCTTTTTGCGATCCGGTTTTTGAAACAGCAGGAAGTGGAGATTCTATGGAGGGTGCTTGTCCTGTACGGCGGCCAGCTTGCCTATTTCGCCGTGAGACTAATCGATAACGAACCGCTTGCTGCGCACAGAATCCTAACAGTGGTTCTGCTTCTGTTTCACGCATCGATTGTGATCTCGGTGCTTATTGGCGCTCGCAGGATCGTAGAAAATCCGCGATGGATTCTCGTCCCTTTCCTCTTTCTCTTCGGCGTTTTGTTGTTGGAAGCCGGGACGAAGTTTTTCCCGTTTCCTAAACGGTTGAAAAGTAAATCTGGTGCGCCGTCGTGGAGTGCCGCGCCTGATTTTCACCCGGGTCTAGGAGCGATTTATCGCCCACATTCAGAACTAAGGTCATATTATCCGGACAATCCACGCGGTTATTTTAAAGAAGAGATTCTCCGCGCAAGAGACTGGTGGATTCGAACGGAACCTGGAAATGAAGCGAGTCTCATTTTTCCGCAAGATGCTCAGGCCACGGCGCGAATTGAAATCCGGAAAACAGCTAACAAAAAACCGGTGAATATTCAATTGAACGTCCCGAACTTCAAAGTTCGAAAGGAACGGCGTTACCAGGTTGAATTTCGAGCGCGCGCCGACGATCCGCGCGGCATCATTGTCGGATTTGCGAAATCGCATGATCCCTGGGATGGATTAGGATTATACAAGAAAATTCAACTGACCCAGGAGTGGCAAACATTTAAGGCGCCCTTTTTAGTGACAGCCGATGATAACAACGCCCGCATCTTGTTTGATGTTGGTGATGGAAATGCTTCGGTTGAATTCTCCAACGTGCGTTTGATCGATGTGCGCAAGAAAAAAATAGTTGATCCACGGAAGGAAACGCCGAAGTTCTTTGTCAGCTACAAGTTCAATTTGAATGGGTGCAGGGGAAGGGATTACACAATTCCCAAACCTGAGGGGACCGTCCGCATTGTGATTCTGGGAAATGCTTATGCCCTCGGAGTAGGTGTGCATGAGGAAGAAACGCTTTCGCGCAAATTGGAACAGTTATTGAATGTAAATGCTGCCGGTCAGCAGCCTTCGAGGACCTATGAGGTCATCAACTGCGGGAATAATGGTTATACGACGCGGCAACAGCGAACGTTTTACGAACTTTATGGATCGAAGTACGAACCGGATATCGTGATGTTGTTGATGACCGCAGAAGATCAACCGGCAGATATGAAAGTAGTTCCAATGAGAAGCACCCTTTTCGTCAGTTGGAACCGGTTGTTTGGCTCTGAAAATCGACGCAGCCTTCCGAGTTTTTCCAGATCCGTAACCGAAATACTTCAACTCGATGCCGGTATTCGAAAGCAGGGTGCTCGTCCGCTTGTGGTTCTTTTTCGAATCAATGGAGACAAAAATGGTTCGTCGCCGGATGGCAGAATCTGGAACGATCTTACCCGTACAGTAACAGCAGGTTTACACGCAAGCGACATACCGGTTTTGGATCTTCAGAATGCGCTACACCGAAAGAAAACTGAAAAGCAGCTACTTGCGCATCCCAAATTAGGACGGCATCCGAATGAAATTGCCCATGGTATCGCCGCGCATGAAATTTTTTCTTTTCTACAATCAAAGAAGTTTATACTGCCTCCTGTTTCCGGCGGCAGGAGCGATTAAAGGTACATGGATCAGGTCAAGCAGAGCCTGGCAGAGGCGGATTTTACGAGATCCAGAGTTTCGTCGTTGATGGTGATCCTCACCATCGTTCTGATTTCAATTCTGCAGGCGATCTTGTTCCTTTGGCAGAAGCAGAAGTTGTTCACGATCGCAGCGACTACGATTTCGCTCGTGAATCTGTTTTTTGCGATTCGATTTTTGGTGTCGCGAACGAAGAATGCCTCAATTGCAAATACATTTACCTTGTATCTACTTCAGGCGATTCTTTTTGGAGTGGCGATCCTTACCACCTTGATTCCGCCGGCGCCAAGATTGCTGATCGTGGCTTTGTCGGTGCTTCACTGCGCGATGCTGTTTTCTGCTTTTCTCGCGTTAACACGATTTGTCCCTCAGCCCAGGGCGATTTTGTTGTGCCTGTCGTTTGCCGGTGGGATCTTCCTTCTGGAAGCGGTCTTGCCCGTGCTGACCACTTCACCATTTCAAAAGGAAACGACCGGTCCGCAATGGGTTGGCACCATGCAGCCCTATCCGGGACTCGGCGCAGTTTACCGTTCCGGTTCTGTTCTGAGTACTCTTTATCCTGATAACCCGCGCCGTTACTTCAAAGAACAGGATGATAGAACGGTAAAGTGGTGGCTGCGTCTGGATGGTGGAAACGAGGGCAAACTGATATTTCCCGAAGATAATCGTGATCTGGTTCGAGTCGAAGTAAAAAAAAATCAAACAAAGAATGCTTACGACATTCAATTGAATTTATCCCGCCTGAAAGTTGTAGGAAAGCAGGCTTATAAAATCGAATTTCGGGCGCGTGCCGATCAACCTCGCAGTGCGTCTGTCGGCTTCGCGATGTCGCACGATCCATGGGATGGCCTCGGCCTGTATCAAAAGATTGATTTGACCGAAACCTGGCGGACCTTTTCGATTCCTTTTTCATCAACGGCGAGTGACGAAAATGCCCGTGTTCATTTCGATCTTGGAGATTCGACCGTTCCGGTTGAGTTTGCATCCGTTTCTCTCCGAATCCATCCGTCGGGAAACAAGATTGAACCGCCACTTCCGCCGAAGAAATATTTTGTCAATTACAAATTCAATTCTCTTGGTTGCCGGGACCGGGATTACACCATACCGAAGCCGCATGACACAAAACGGATTTTGTTTCTTGGCGATTCCTTCACTTTGGGCGTCGGTGTGCACGAACCGGATACGTTGCCAAGACAATTGGATAAGTTAATCGCCGCCGGAAATTCCGAAAGGAAATATGAGGTGATCAATTGTGGCGTGAGCGGATATGGAACGCATGAGGAGCGGATATTTTACGAACTGTTCGGTGCAAACTATCAGCCGGACATAGTGCTTCTGGTAATGGTCTGGAATGATGACCTCTCGTATAGCGAGGAGTTTGCAAAGGAATATGTCAAACGGCCCCCGGGCAAGCTTGAGCTTCTTTTTCACACATGGGCAAAGATTCAGCAATACAGATTCCAGCGGCCTTTTCCGAACTTCACAAAATGCGTAGACGAAATTCTGCGGCTGGATGTTGATCTCCGGAACCAAAATTCACGCCTCGGAGTAGTGATCTACAGAAATGACTCTGACTACGAAGGTTCCACTTACCCTGGTAAAATCTGGAACCATCTGACCCGCACCGTTACAGGCGGTCTCGAGGGAGAGAACATCCCTGTTTTGGATCTGGGAAGGCCTCTTTTTGAAAAACACACCAAAGTGGAACTCGACGTGCATCCCACAATCGATCATCATCCAAACGAAATCGCCAATGCTATTTCCGCTCAAGAAATCTTGAGATTTCTCCAGAACCAGAAACTGCTGAACCAGTGACACTTTTCCGCAAAGTCTTTCCAGTCGCTCTTCTGCTGGCATTCTTCATCGCAACATTACAGGTGAAGATTTCTCCAAGATGCTTTGCTGATATCGTAATAACCGCATTACCGGGCAGCAGCGATTCTGAAGCAAGACTTCCCACTGTTCAATTAATCTCACCAACTATTAGAGACTTGCACCGCAGACGCGTTGAGGTGCAC